>NZ_RXFY01000056.1:0-7102 GCF_044714355.1 Spiroplasma sp. ald
ATAACTTTTTAAAAATGCAAGACTTTACTAATAAGAATTGATATAACGAATATAAAATTAATAAGAATGGTAAAGGTGCATATTTTATTTTTGCTAATAATTCAAAACTTAATTTTATTACTATTGATTTTTATAATGACCAATATGACGAATTAGGTAATTTAGTATCTTGTACTTTTGATTATGACCCTTATATTAAAAATGACCAGAGTGTTTTTATTACTGAAAAATTAGAAATTGATTATGTAACTAAACAAGTTAAAGTTATTAGAAAGTTAAAAACACGATTATACAGTACTATTAGCGACTTATATATTGATGATACTAAATGAAATAACTATACAACATTACAAAGAGAAGAAATATTACCACTTAATTTTATTCCAATTGAAATTATTCCGAATAATCCTAATTTTGAACCTTCTGCTCGTTATGATAAACAATTCGCTAGTATTTTAGATATTATTTCTGAAAAGATAATGTTAGACCCATTATTAAATAGTGGTAAATTTACCATTAATACTAATGGAGTTACTGGTGTTGTTGACAAAGAAATTAGTAAAATGTTGGCTTCATTTATTGAAAATGACTTGTTATTAGTTGAAGGAGACCCTGATAGTAATTTTCAGCCAGTAGACTATATCGCTGGTAATTTTAAAGGTGAACAATTAACCAAAATATATGATTGATTATTAACTAATTATTATAAAATAAATCGCCATCATGTGCCCGCAATCGCTAAGGGAGCACAACAAACACAAGCCGAAGTTGCTGGTGTAAATATTCAAACAAACGCATCATACGAACAAATGATATATATTAGAGAAATTAAATTAACTGAATTTATTATTAAGTTAATTAAATATGATAATGCTATTTTAAACAGTAGAACATTTAATATTAAAAATATTGATGAGTTAATTGTTGATGTTCGCTTACCTGTGAATGCTACTTTGAACAGACAACTAAAAAATAACGAAGAAGGAGAACAAGAATAATGTTAAAACCATCTGAAAAAATGTTAGCACAATTAGCAGAAAATGATGAACCAATTGATTATTCAATTGATAGTATTCCTTTAGATTTTGCTACTCAATCGCAGTACAGCGACCCTGACTTAGAACAATTATTTACAGAAGACCGTGCAAAAACCTTATATATTTATAAAATTAATAATATTGTTAAGACAAACCAAAAACCAACCTTGAACTATTCTCAAAATAGCGTTAAAATTGGTTTTATTGATAAAGAAGAATATATTAAAATAAATGGTTATGAAATTAGTGATTTTAATTTTAAATTACAAATACAACAAAATACCACAGTACAAGATAATAGCACAAGTTATATCATTATTGATGAAAAAGATATTTTAATTAATGATATTTCAAAACAAAATAAAGAATTTTTAGAAACATTAGACTTAAAAATAGTATCTATTAATGAACCAATTAGCGAAGATAACAAAAATGAATGTTATATAATTGAAGAATATAAACGCCCTTATTCACCTGATGGTGTGGGTATTATTAAATCTACTCATTTAGTCAAAATAACTGACTTCAAATGAAAAAACCAAAATAGTATTCATTTAGTTTTACAAAAATCATTACCCGAAGATACAGTATTTACTGGGATTGAAATTAAATACCCTAAATCTATGCTATTTGGTAATATTAAGTGCTGAGGCAATGTCAATGGTGTTTATTCTTATCCATCATCAAATATTGAAAACGCTAGTTTAGTACCTTTACTATCAATGCCCATTGAAACAAACCCTAATGTAAGAATATTTCAGTATTGATTTACTGAAAGTTTTTTACCATGAAGTATAGCCAAAAACTATATTCAAGGAAAAGATATTTTAGATTTGGTAAATAAAAATGGTTTAGACAAAGTTTTATTAAATTATTTAACATATCGTTATAATTATGACCGTAAATTTCAAGGTGCAAAATATGATGAAAAAGGTAACCCTACCAATAAAGCGGCTGAACTACGCCAAAAATTCGAAGGACAAAAACCCGAAGATATTATTGATGGTTTATTTGAAAATTGAAAACTAGATAATCCTACATCTATTAATGACAGTGCTGTTAAAATATTTAAACAAGTTATTTATATGTTATCAAATTATACATATAGTAAATTTGCTATTAATAAAGGTTATAATGATGATATTAAATTAATTGCTCCTTATTATTTAAAACTAATTTCAAAACCAAATAGATTGGAAGAAGGATATTTTTATTTTTCAGATTGTCAAGTACAAATATATTCATTATATTTTGATTTTATTGGTTCTAATCCACCAATTCCAATAAATTATTGAAAAGAAATTAAAGCACAAGAAAAACCATTTAATCAAGTGGATAATAAATAATATTTTGCTATATGGAAACCTAATAATTCTATTTATTGAAAAATATCAAAATTTAAACACGATACAAATAATGGTAAAAAAATTGATGGTTGAGATCCATTAAAACCATATTATATTGATCTCTTTTTGTGGGTTTTTGAAACAAAAGAACAAGATTTATTAATAGATGATCAATCGGAAAGTAAATTAGAACGAATTTTTTGAAATCAAGATAAGGGACAAAATTTTAAAGCAGTTTATCGTTGGAATGGTGATGGTGAACCTCTTAAACCTCTAATTGATTCAAGCACTGGACAAATTATTGATTGAAATTTAAAACAACAAACAAATGTTAATAACAACAAAGATAATAAAATTAAAGTAATTGTTAAAAACAAAGATATTTCAGAAAACCATATTTATCAATTAGAAGCAAATTATTTTAACTGATTATCGATAACAAATGAATTAGAAAATAATAATATTCCTTCTCTTATTCCATCAGAAATTAAATTATCAGATGGAGAATATGGTAAATATTTAACTAATTTAATTGTTTCAAATGACAAAATAGAAAAATATTTAAATTATTTTTCTGAATGATATAAATTACTTTATTCTAAAACAGATTGAATTAGTACAATCGAATATTTAATTGATTATAGTATTAAAATAACTTTTGATAAAAAACTATTTAAATTAAATCAAATTGAAATATCAGGTATATGGGGTTATGGAAATTATGACATTACAATTTTTACAGAAAAAGAACAAATTAATATTAATAATTTACAATTATTTAATAAAAATAATGAAAAATTATCATTAATTAGATTAGAAATATAAAAAGTCATTTATTAAAATGACTTTTTATTATGTATTAACTTTTATATTACCATTTTTATCAATAATTAAATTAGGTAAATTAGTATCTTCTAAATTCCAACGATAAACTGCTTTAAAATTTTGTCCCTTATCTTGATTTCAAAAAATTCGTTCTAATTTACTTTCCGATTGATCATCTATTAATAAATCTTGTTCTTTTGTTTCAAAAACCCACAAAAAGAGATCAATATAATATGGTTTTAATGGATCTCAACCATCAATTTTTTTACCATTATTTGTATCGTGTTTAAATTTTGATATTTTTCAATAAATAGAATTATTAGGTTTCCATATAGCAAAATATCATTTATTATCCACTTGATTAAATGGTTTTTCTTGGGGTACTATTCATTCTAAAATACCATCTTTTGTATTTATATTGTTTTCTTCTTTTAATTTTGTTAATTGTTCTTTTGTATATTCGTGTATTTTAGGTTTATTATTACAAGCAATTAAAGATGTTGTACTTGTTCCTATTAAAGTGATTGTACTTAAAAGACTTAATATTTTTTTCATTTTTTTATTCTTCCTCATATAAAATAATTGCCAATTGTATTTGTAACAATTTTTCAACCATGATTAGGATTAGATAAAAAATGATTATTTATTTCTTGAAAATGATTGTAAATAATATTAATTAAAGTATTAATATCATTATCAGTAATTGACCCACTTCAGCCGCTATGGTCTTCTTTATGGAAATTAGTAATTTCTGATTTGATTTGATTTTTAAATTCTTGATAATTATTTGCGTTTTCTTGATAAATTTGTTTAATTTTATTTCATTTATTAATGTTAATATCTAACTTTAATTGATCATGAGCTAAAAATTTATAATATTTTTCAATTTCATTATATTGATTATGTGATTCATGTTTAACTGCTTGTGAATTACTATCATGACCACTTAATCATCAAATTATTGCCGTTCCGGCAATTACTAATCCACCGATTACTAATGATAAACCTAGTGTTTCTGGTGCTAAAGCCGCAGCAGTACCAGCTTCTGCTCCAATAACTGCTCCTTCTGTAGTAACAACTGCAGTTCCTTCTGCAACTGATAAAGTTTCAGCTGCTGTTAAACCTCCTTCTGATAATAGCGGCGTCATTTCAATAGCTTCTCCTGTTGCTTCTGCTCCAATAGTAGTGCTTGCTGAACCACCAACAGTTATTTTTGTTCCAACACCACTAATTCCGGCACCAATAGCAAATGTACCAATTGCTTTTAATTTATCAATAAAATCTTTTTTATCATTTTCAGATAATGTTTGAAAATGTTGATTTATTTCATTTAATTTTTGTTGTTTTTGTTCTTTTGAAAGATCATTATATTGCCTTATTACTTTATATATTTTTGAATTTGTTATTAGTTGATGTCCTCACCCATACAAATCTAAATGATAAATTTCACCAGTATTGTTTAAAACATATGCGCTACCTTTGCCGTCTAATTCAATATCAATTATTGGAAAATTTAAACCATTAAATTTATAAATTTTACCACAATTATTAAATCTTAAATAAACACCATTGTTTGTGGCAATATAAGTATCACCTTCTTTTAAATTTCCGCCTTTAGTATTTTTATCTAAAATTTTTATACGATTTAAATTAATAGAATGATTATTAGAATTTAAATTATTAAATTTAATAATCATTTTATTAATAATATTATTATCTGAATCAGGACTTGGTTCTGGTTTTTTTTCTTCTTTGCTTATTTTATTTTTTGTATTATTTAAAGTAAATTGAACGATAACACCCCCTAAATATCTAGTGCTATTTTCAATAGCATTAATTCTTGCAGAATTTGTTGTAATTTCTGATAAATTAATTTCATCTAAATTTATATTAGGATTATTAAAAACTAATGCTTGTAAAATTGTTTCTGGTAAATTATCTGGTAATTCACCTAAATTTGTATTTAATAAAAGATTGTTTAAATTTCTTGCTGGCTTTGGTGGTACTACAACATTACTTTGAATATTTCTTTGACTTTTTGGTAAAACTGTTGCATAAATTGGTTCTTCTATTTTAGTTGTTGGTGGCGTTGGCGGTGCTTCTTTTGGTCGTTGAATTTTATTTTTATTAGGTTGTAAGTTAACATCATTTGTTAAAACATTATAAAACATTGAATTGCCTATCATTCCTTGTGGGGAAATAGAAAAATATACCCAATCAACATCATCACCAATATCTACAGTATTTGTAGAATATGAGTGGGCAATTAAAGCCATATTATTATTTGGAATTCTGACAATTCTAATATCATTAACACTTATATTAGGATTTAATCTTACAATTGCATGCAAAATAGTATCTTCATAATTATCTTTTAATTCTCCTAAATCTTTATTTTTTATTAATTCATAAATAGATTTATATTTTTTCGGTTTTTGCCTTTTAACTCTAACATTATATTTTTTATAACAACTCACGGCAATGACATTTGGCATTGCCGTTCCGCTAATTGTTAATACACTCAATAAACTTAAAAGTTTTTTCATTTTATTATTTCCTTTCTTTAACCTTGAACTTTTTATCAAGACCTATTGACATTATATATATACAAGTCAAGTATTTTAAATCTATTTTAGAAAGGAGGTTATTTAGAATGATTATTATTGTGATTATTATATTGTACTATTCTGGGCTCGCGGTGATTTCCATAAGTTTTGCGAAAAATTACTTAAAGTTTAAAAAAACTTTTGCCGCGCTTTTCAAAATCCTTGGGAAAAATTCTAAGCGTTAAGCGAAGAATTTTATAAAAGTTCCCAAATTTGTTTGAAAGAACCTCAAAATCTTTTTTAACTTGTAAATTATTTTATCACAAAAATTTAAGAAAATCAACCACTTTAAGAAAATCAACCACTCGCCCAATTCCTGCAAATGATTTTTTATAGTCTTAATGATATAATTAAATTATTTAAAGAAAGGAAGTATATTTAATTTATGTATAAAAAAGGAAATAAAGTTAATGTTAAAATAACAAACGTTACACCTTATGGTGCTTTTTGTAGAGCAGAAAAGGCTGATGGTTTAATCCATATTAGTGAAGTTTCAGATTACTTTGTTAAAGATATTAAAGATTTTTTTGATATTGGTGATGAAATTGAAGTTGAGGTGTTAGATTTTAATAGAGTTAGAAAACATCTTAAATTAAGTTATAAAAATTGTCATCCTGAACTATTGAAAAATGATGATGGTAATGAAATACAAGAAAAATTACCTAGTTTAGAAAAGTCATTAAATACTAATTATTTAATAAATAAAAAGTAAATAAAATTTATAAATGTTAGAAGGTTTTAAAAACCTTTTTTATATTCCCATTTTAAAACGATATGGATAAGAACCATAAAACAAAGCATCATATGGGTCATGATACATTTTACTGTCGGGGGTGTTTGTTTTGGTATCACTAAACCTTAATTCACTAATACACTTATCTAAAAACGGGAAATTATTTAATATGCCATATATTTTGCCTTGGACAAACATTTTTCTTATTCATGTTACACGATTGATTATACCCGCTTCTTTATTCAACGAAGTTTGATGTTTTTTGGCTTTAAACATTTTAATTTTATAGCCTAAATAAGGGTAAATATCTTCTTGTAATTTTTGCATAAAGTCATGGACATTAATATCATAATGAAATGTTGCATATTCAAAACCATCAAATTTATCAAAAGTATTGATTATTTATTCATTGTCCATAATGTTCAACTATTTCATTTAAATTCATTGCGTTTTTTGGGGTAACAACATTTTCTTGAATTAAATATTTATCATATTCATTATTTTCATTAATTTTATAGCCACTAAATAAAAATACAGTGTGGTCTTCACTACCAT
>NZ_RXFY01000057.1:0-6974 GCF_044714355.1 Spiroplasma sp. ald
ATAGGAATTTTAAAATAACTAGGTTATGCAAGAAGTCTATTAAAGGAAAAATTTATAGTTATAAAATTTTAAAAAATTAAAAAACCTTATTAATTTTTAATTAATAAGGTTTTTTTATGACAACGTAATTAATTCTGGTGATTCTAAAATTTCTTTTAATCGTGTTAAGAAAATCCCTGCTTCTGCAGCATCAATAATTCGTTGATCAATTGTTAAAGCAAGATTCATTATTGAACGAATTACTAGTTTATCCCCTTTTATGACAATTGGTTTACGAACAATACGCCCAACACCAATTACTGCTGAATTAGGATAAAAAATTGTTGGTGTTGCATTAACTGCTCCAACCATTCCATAGTTGGCAATAGTAATAGTACTTCCTTTTAATTCATAATCATATAATTTACCTTGACGTAAATGTTCAATTGTTTCTTGAATGTTAATTGCAATTTGTTTTAAACTCATTCGCTCAGCAAATTTAATAACTGGAATAACTAATCCCTCACTAGTTTCTGTTGCTAACCCAATGTGTTGTGAATTTTTAATTACAATTTGATTTGTTTTTGAATCATAATATGAATTTAATTTTGGATATTCACTTAAAGCTAACGAAACTGCTTTTACTAAAAAACTCATTGTCGAAAATCGAACACCATGCTCAGCATTAGCATTTTTTAATTTTCGTTGTTGATCAATAATTGCTGACATATCAATTTCAGTATTAATTGTTAATGGTGGTACATGTGCTTGAGACATAATCATTGATTGAATCGCAGGATATCTTGTTGATTTAATTTCTTCTCTTGTTTCTAACCCCTGTGGTTCAACTTGACTATTAGTATTAATAATATTTAAATTGTTATTTAATGGTTGTACCAAGTTTCCATAACTATTAGGAATTGTAGTTTCTGTGGAATTAAATTTTTTAACTTGTAAATTATGTGCTTCACAATTATGTTCAGTTTTTAATTCAGGCCCTTGTTTATTATTAAATTTAAATTCTTTTAACATCTCTTTTAAAACAGGATCTGACTCATTCATTGTTTTTAACATTTGTTGCATTAACATATATTGCATCATTTTTTCAATGTTTGTTCCATCTGTATTATTATTATTATTATTTACTTGACGTAAACTTTGAATTTCTCGTAATAATTCATTTTGACGATTATTTTGTTCTTGATTAACTAAGCGTTCTTTTAAAATTGCCAATTCAATCATTACATTATTGTCAATTGTACCTTTTAAACTACAGTTACTTTCATCACTGTTTTCAAATTGAGTTAATTGCTTAGATGATTGTTGTTTTTCATATGATAAAGATGGTTTAACTATATCATCATTTGTTTTTTTCTGCTGCGAATTATTATCATAATATTCATTATCTAATATTTTATATTGTGATTCAACTTCCTCAAAAGAAGGACGCTGATAATTACTAATTCCTCCTAAAACAGAATCAATTTCAACATTTCCTTTTGCAATTTGCTCCATTCTTTTCTTAATTAACTCTCGTTGATTTCTTGTTTTTAAAATTTTTTCTCGTTGCCCATTATCATTTAATTTTTCATATAAACGATCACGATAAGATTTTAATGGAGAAAAATGTCCTTGTTTTTTTTCTTTCGCTTCATTTGACTCATTTGGATCAATTGTGTAACCATCAGCAGAAATATAAGCTTCATCAGATAATTTTTTGTCATTTGTTTTAAAAGTATTAACATTGTCATTATAATTAGAAGCAGAACTACTATATCCAGTTTGTACTTCTGAGGATACATTTTTTTTAATTAAATCATTCATTCTTCCTTGGACAATATTACGTAAAATTTTAGGACGTCCATCTTCATCTAAAAAATCCATTGAATTTTTGGAATTATCACTTTCTAATGATAACTCATGAAAATCATTATTATTATGTAATTGCTCACGACGTTGATTTACAAGATTACGAAAACTAGTATTTTCATTTTGACCACCAAAAAATGCTGCTGCATTAATTGGTATTTCATCTTGATGCTTTGTTGTATTAACTAAATATTTTGCATATTTTTTTGCTTGATTTTCTTCTGTTAATTTTGTTTGTCCAATTGGAATAGCATTCGTTATAATATTGTTGGGAATAGAAGGCAGTTGATTCAAACTATTTGTTTGTGATTCAAAGTTACCATCTTGAAACATATTACTATTCAAATCAGGAATATTAACCATTGTTGTCTTCGACTCACTTTTTATTTCTTTATTCATTGGGTTTTTAATTGTATCAATTGAAGGAATTTTTTCTCGATTATTAATAATATCATTATCATTAATTTTTAAATTTTTAAATGATAATCTTCGTGTTTTCTTAGGACCAAAAGATAATGCTGTTTCATTCCATCGTTTCTGTTCTTCTTGTGTTATTTTAGTGGGTTGTTCAAAAAGTTGTTTTTGTGATGATGAATTGTTTTGTTGTTGAAAATTAATAGATTGATTTTGTTCAATATTTGTTGAAAAATAAGAACTATTATTAATAGTATTCTCTTTAGAAAAGGGAGTTCCACCATTTTGGTTAAAATTTTGTGATAATATCGAAGTATCATATGGCTGTTGTTCATTAATTAATACAGCTCTTGAATTAATAATGTTTTCATTATTGTAAACTTGTTGCTGATTCAATAAAGGTGGCGTAAAAGTTGGATGTAAAATATTTTCGTTTCCAATACTAATTCCTGAATAATCATCTTCTTCAATATCATTTCATTTTGTTCCAAATTGACCATTTTTTGTTGTCGAAAATTTTACCCCTTTTTTATTTAAACGAGTAAATTCGTTATCTTCAAGACGTTTAAAATAATACTTTTCAATTTCATCTTCAGTTGTTAGCAAATTAGCAATAACAGCATTGGGTTTAATTTTAGTGCCTTCTTTAATTGGCTTAACAATAATTCCATCCATTGGGGCTGTAATAATAGATTCACCATTTTCAGTTTCAATTAAAGCAATTTTATCACCTAATTTAACTTCTTCATTCTGATATAAGAATTTTTTTAAAATTCCTTTTTTTTCTAACGTTAATACTCTAATTTTTTTCATTGTTTCTGATTACCCCATTCAAAAAAACTTAATATGTTTTATTAAATTTAGTTTAGTCACTTTTATACCCATTTTATTACAAAGTAATTATATCATACATTCACTGTTTTTTAGTATTAAAATAAAAAATAATATTATACACAAAAAATAAAAAAATGCAAAATTTTTACATTTCTTTCGCATTTTTTTATCTTTTTTACTTTATTATCAAATTCTGTAATATGCTTAGTTTCTGTTAAATTTTTTACCCATTTTTTCGTTTTAAAATAATCAATGCTCAAATTGCTTTTAAACTGTCAACTGATTGCATAATTAATACAATATAAATAATATCTAAATTTGAAGTAAAAATTAAAATTGCTAATAATGGTACTGGCACTAATCATGTGAATAAAGCATCTAAAACAAAGGCATTCATCACAGCACCACCTGTTCTAATAATGGCATAACTTGTTGCAGCAATCATTAAACAAGGATATCATAATCCATAAGCAAAAAGCATCCAATGTGCAATTCTAAATGTTTCTGGCGTATTATTTACAAACAATAATTCTGGTAAAAATCATCCTCCTGCAACTAAAATTAATCCCGCAATAATTCCAACTAGAAAAGACAAAATAACTAAATGTTTACCATTATATTCTGCCTCTTCTAAATTATTAGCCCCTAACCGGCTGCCAACTAAAACTGAAGTTCGCGCAGCAAATCCATGATACAGCGGCGTATATAAAGCAGCAATAATTGTTGAAAAAATCGCATTTGCTGTTAAAGCATCTAAACTATAATATGCTCGTAATTTAACTTGTACTACCATTCCGACTGATCAAAAAATTTAATTTAAAACAATTGGTCAAGCTTTTTTAAACGCTCGTTTTGTAACATAACCATCAAAGTGTCATCAATTTCGAGGAATAAATTTATACCGTTTATATGAAAATAAAACTATTAAATAAAACTATTATAAAAACAAGTTGCAAAATACGTGAAGCTGACGTAGCAATCGCGGCTCCTTGTACACCAATTCCATTAAAATTTGCAATAAAATTTGGTTCAATTAAAAATGGATTCATAAAACAATTCGTACTTAAAGTAATAACTGAAATTCATACTGCCAAACCTGCTCGACCAGTTTCACGTAAAGTCGTAATAAAAGCAATGTTAATTGCTAACAATGGATATGATAAAGCAACTATTTTAAAATACTCTGCTCCTTCTAATGTTGAAATTGACGCTGCTCTATATTCAAAATATTTAAACCACTGAATTACTAAATCTTTATCCTCAGGTTTTAATTGTGCAACTATCTCAGGGCGAGGAGCATATTTTGGTGTTGTAGTAAAACTAATCATTTCATAACCACAAACCTGCGATAAAATTAATACAATAAGGCAAATAATTAAACAAACATAAATTTTTAATAATGTTACTTGTTGTAATTCTTTATATTTTTCAGAACCATAATATTGTGCATTAAAAACTCCAAAGCCATAACAAACTCCGCTTAGAATTGCAAACATAATAAAATAAAGTTGGTTAGAGGCAGCAACTCCATTAATTGCTAATTGTCCTGCTGTATAATGATATCCAACATAATTTCCTAAACCCCAACTATCTCAAACTGCTTTTACATGATAAACATTATCTGCTCCAAAAATATATTTAATCTCATTAAATAGTTCTTGATAACCATGGACATTTTTTTGAATTGAACTTGCAAAAAAATTATCAACTAAGTCTGTTGATTCCATAATAATTTCTTGTAATGTTGCTAATAAAATTAGTACTAATGCAGTCGCATATCATTTTTTTGAGGCAAAAAATTTCAGATGTTTTTTGCCTTGTACTTTTATCATTGTATCCCCTTTTATAATGAGCCTAAAATATCCTGGAAATATTATAATATAAAAAAATAAAAATCATAATTTTTATTTTAAGTTATCTTTATCTTGATTTTTATTCTTATTTACTGTTTTTTGCTTTTTGTGTTTTTTCTTGACTTACCAATTTTTTACCATAAACTTTCTAATTTTTTATTTTCACTATGATTTGCAACTTGATCAGTTCTTCGTTTGAAAAAAAGAACTAATCCAATTATAAGCATTAAAATTATTATTGAAATTAATAAAGCAGCTCATCATGGAAGAACATCGAATAATGATTTTACTAACAAATGTATTGTCTTGCCCTCCTTTTATATTAATATTTTCTATTATACACAAAAAATAAAAAGATTAATAATCCTTATGTAAATTGTAATTGCAAACACGCTTTTTCCAAAGCTCTTATTAGTAAAATGATAACATCATTTAAAATAAATGCAACTATTTTTTAAAAAAATTAAAATATTTTATAAATATAACTTAATTTAACCATATTTAAGCATACTAAAAAATCATTTATTAAGTTTTATTAATAAATTTATTTATGAACTAATGTTAAAAATTCAAATGCCTTTTTAGAAGAAATTCAGTTAAGACAGGGGCGTAATTTATTATTAATATTCTTCATTATTCAATTTAATTGTTTATTATCAACTTTATTAAAATCTGTTCCAGGCGGTAATCAATGTCTGATATCTCTATTCATTCTTTCAACGTGAGGTTTTTGAGTGGGTGTTCCAGCATCACAAAAATAAACATTAGCACCAATAATTTTTTCTATTTCTTTTCAGTTACTAAATTCTTTACCTTGGTCAGTAATAATGCCTTTAATACAATTTTTAAATAATCTATTCTTAAAAATATTTTTAATAGTTTTAACAACTTCTTTTGCACTTTGTTCTTTTAATTTTTCAGCAATAGTAAATTTAGTTAATTCTTCTGTAAAAGTAAGAACAGATGATCTATGATCAGCACCAACAATACAATCCATTTGAAATCAACCAAATTCATATCTATCATGTTTAGCTTCTTCAATAGTCCGATAATTAGATAATTTACCACGATTATCAGTACTATTTTTCGTTTTTCGTTTCTTTCCTTTAAAATAAAGATATTTTTTATCCATATTAAATAATCCTAAATAAATATATTTATAAAGTGTTTTAAAACACATCGGAAACTTTTCATTAAATTCCTGTTCATATAATTTACAAATTGTTTCCGGAGTATTATGTAAAGTATTAAAATTTTTATTTAATCACTTAATCTGTTTAACTGTTAAAGTAATATGTTTTTTAGAATTTTTTCTATTTTTAAGATATTGTTTTTGTGATTTTAAAGGGTCATATTCCTTAAACTTTTTAAGTTCACGCCGAATTGTTTCCTTATCTCTTCCCATAAAACGTGCTATCTTTGAATAATTAATCTTACCATTTTTCTTTTTATATAATTCTGATATAGATAAATCCTTTAATATAATTTTTTCATTAATACTTAAATGTTTAAATTTTCTCATATCCAAAAGCTCTCTTTCTGAAAATAGTTTTATCATAAAAAAATAAAATTTTAAAAATTTATTTGACATTTTTATATAAAGTGTTATATTTAAATTATATTTATAAAAGTTTAATAGATTTTCCAAAGCTCTAAAAACTTGTTTATAAATTAAAAAATTAAGACTTGAAAAAGTCTTTTTTTAATGTAAAATAAACATAATAAAAATAATATTAAGTTCTTTAATACATTTTGATAGGTGTTTAGTTCTTGATAAGTTTCTTTATTACTCTTTTATTTAATCATATTCATTAAATAATAGCAATTTTAATATGCAAAAAGGAGTAAAAAATGAAAGAATTTAATCCAAAAACAGCAAGTTTACGAACATTTTATCGTAAAATAGATGAATTTTGGCAAAATAAATCACCTAATAAACCATATACTTTGAATGATTTAACCAATGAATTCAACCTTTCTAACCGATGAAGATANGAAATTTANNNGAGCGAGAAGATAGTTCCT
>NZ_RXFY01000058.1:0-6933 GCF_044714355.1 Spiroplasma sp. ald
AAATTTATCAAATTTCATAATTTTAAATTCCTATAATTTCTATTTTAAATATATTTTATAGGAATTTTAAAATAACTAGGTTATGCAAGAAGTCTAATAAATATTTATGTTTTTCACAAGTTCATAAAACTTTATTTGATAAAAATTCTTCAGTAATGAATGATATTGTTTTATAGCAGTTATCAATATCGCAAATTTGTTGTTGCTTATTAATTTTCATTACTTACTCCTTTCTTTTATTAAGTTTTTTTATTAGCAAATTAATTAACTGAAACAGAGAAAGGACAACACCTTAAATTAGGAGAAAAACAGGTACACTTTGTAAAGATTTCTAAGATATTTAATAAATGTGTAAACAACTTAAAGAGGGTATCAAAAAGTTGTTATAGTTTTTTGTAAATATTTAAGATACTGTCCTTTCTCTGAATCAATTAATAATTTTGGTTTTACAAATAAAAAAATCATTTTAGTAAATGGTTTAATTTATTATTCTTATTCAATTTCCGAGTTTTTTTCCAAAACCCCAATTTTTTATACGACCACTTTAAACAAGTTTCCGCCACAATCATTATTTTTAAAAGTTGGGATGGAATTAATTTATGCTGTTGGTTTTGAAATTATTAATAAATTAAAACAGCACGGTCATATTGTTTTTCTTGATTTAAAATTAAATGATATTCCAATTACAGTTGAAAAGGCTTTACAAGCATTAAAACAATATCAAGTTGACTTTGTTACAATTCATTTAACAAGTGGTGAAAAAACATTAGAATTAGCGCATCAGGTTGTGCAAGATACTTCAATTAAATTATTTATTAGGTGTAACAGTATTAACTAGTCTTGATAATGATGAACTTCAAACTTTATTTTTATCTTCAACATTAACAACGGAGCGATTAGTACAAAATTTAGCAAAATTAGCAGTAGGTAATCACTTTTATGGTGTGATTTGTTCCCCTTGAGAAGCAAAGATGATTAAAACACAGTTTTCATCGTTACAAACAATTACCCCTGGAATTCAATTAGTAACTAAACAAACTGATCAAAAACGGGTGGCAACACCAGTTCTTGCAAAAGAATTAGGAGCTGATTATTTAGTAATTGGTCATGCAATTACAAGCGCTGCTGATCCGGTAGCCGTTTATCAACAAATTATAACAACATTGGCAGATTAGAAAGGACGAATGAAGATGAAAAATATTATTACGGAATTAATTAGAATTAAAGCAATTAGTATTAATATTACTGAATTGTTTACTTGAGCATCGGGAATTAAAGCACCAATTTATATTGATAATCGGTTAACGATGGGTTATCCTCACCTGCGGTGAACAATTGCTGAAAGGTTTGCTGAACTTATTAATACTAATTTCGGACAAGATAAAATTGATAATATTTTTGGAACAGCAACAGCAGGAATTCCCCATGCTGCTCTATTAGGCCATTTATTAAAATTACCATTTGGGTATGTTCGTAGTAGTAAGAAAGGTCACGGAAAACAAAATCAAATTGAAGGAGTCTATGAAAAGGGGCAGAAGGTTGTGGTCATTGAAGACTTAATTTCTACAGGTGGGTCAGTTATTGAAGTTGTGAAAACTTTACAAGAAGCTGGTTTGGAAGTTGTTGCGGTATTAGCAATTTTTAGTTATCAATTAAAAAAAGTTACTATTGCTTTTGAAAGTTTACAAGTTCCTTTATATACATTAACTAATTTTGATAGTTTAGTAACAACTAATGGTTTGTTGTCAAAAGCAGAACAACAAATTTTAAAAGAGTTTCAGCAATAATTAGAGTAGGAAGAATACAATGATTTGGATTAGTAAGTTAATTTAAAATATCTTATTAATATTATTGACTAAATTAAAAAAACATCATATGATTAATATTGAAAAATGTTAAAGTAGCTAATGCTCACCTATGCCCTTTAGTGTGGTTAATAGGTTTTACAAGATAAAATTAAAGTTTTTAATGATTATATTTTAATCATTTAAGAAGATAATTCTTGTTAATGAAAGCGCTACTTTTGAGCGTTTTTTTAATTAATTAAAATGGAGGTATTGGATGAATCAACCCACTAAAAACAATAAAAATATCGAGCAAGTAAATTATGATATTAGAGCACGTGAAGTTTTAATTATTTTAGATGATGGTAATAAAGTTGGTCCTTTAGGGCGAAATGAAGCAGTTCGTTTTGCTGAAGAAAAAGGTTTAGATTTATTGTTAGTATCAGCTGCTTCAAATCCACCGGTAGCAAAATTGGTTGATTATGGAAAATATAAATACGAACAAAAGAAAAAAGAAAAAGAAAATAAGAAAAATCAACATGTAACTGAAAATAAAGAGATGCGTTTACGAACAGGAATTGGTGAACATGATTTGGAATTTAAGGCAAAAAAAGTGCGTGAATTTCTAACTGATGGGAACCGTGTTAAAATTTCTTTAAAGTTTCGTGGTCGAGAAGTTGCAAGACCTGAATATGGCAAAGAAACATTAGATAAATTTTTTAGTTATATTGAAGATTTGGCAAAGATTGAAAAAGAACCCCAGTTAAGTGGCTTGTTTTTAGATATGTATGTTGTACCAAAAAAATAATTAATTAAATTAACTTTTAAAAGAAAAGACAAGGAGGAAAATTTATGCCAAAAATGAAAACGAAAAAATCTTTAGCAAAAAGAGTTAAAATAACAGGAACAGGAAAATGAAAGATTGCGCATGCATATACTTCACATTTAGCCCAAAATAAAACAACAAAACAAAAACGTCATTTACGTAAATCTGGTTTAATGGACCAAACTGATCAGAGTCGATTAAAACAACTATTACAAGGATAAAGAAAAAGAAGGGAGTTATTAACAAATGGCAAGAGTTAAAGGCGGACCAACAACAAGAAAACGTCGTAAAAAAATTATTAAAGAAGCAAAAGGATATTTTGGAACAAAATCAACGCATTACAAAAAAGCAAAAGAACAAGTAATGAAATCATGAGCGTATGCTTTTCGTGATCGTAAGCAACGTAAAAAAGATTTTCGTTCATTATGAATCCAAAGAATTAATGCTGCAGTACGTGAACATGATATGTCGTATTCACAATTTATGAATGGTTTAAATAAAACTAACATTGAAGTAAATCGTAAGATGTTATCAGAATTAGCAATTCATAATCCAAGTGAATTTAAAGTGTTAGTAGAAAAATCAAAACAAGCGTTAAAAAATTAACAAAACTACTTTTCTGAAAAGTAGTTTTTTATTTTAATATTAAGTCCGTTTTCTTATCTTGGATTTTTTATGATGAGTTGCTAATTGTTTTAATTAAGCATAAAATATTAACAAATATAAGGGGAAGAATGAAAAATGTCAGAAAAATTATCGTTAAAAGAGCAAGTTGAGATTTTACCAACTAAACCAGGATGCTATTTATTTTACAATAATTATCATCAAGTATTATATGTTGGAAAGGCAAAAAAATTACGAAGTCGTGTTAGTTCTTATTTTAACAAAGTGTATAATTATAAAATAACCCGCTTAGTTCAAGAAATAGTTCGTTTAGAAACAATTATTACGAAAACTGAAAAAGAGGCACTAATTTTAGAACATAATTTAATTAAGCAGTACAAACCAAAATACAATATTTTGTTAAATGATGATAAACATTATCCTTATATTGTAATTACAAAAGAAAAAGACCCTCAATATTTGTATGTTCGTAATGTTCATCAAAAATATGCTCGCTATTATGGACCATTCCCAGAAGGGAGTCATGCGCGGGAAATTATTAAAGTCTTAGAACGATTATATCCTTTACGTAGTTGTAAAGGAAATCTTGGAAAACCTTGCCTTTATTATCATATTAATCAATGCTCAGGTGCTTGTTTTAAATCAGTTCCTTCAAAGTATTATACAAAAATGATTAAAAAAGTTCATAATTTTTTTAAAGGTAATTTTACTGAAACAAAAAAACTACTAGAGAAACGAATGTTTCAAGCCGCAGATAACTTACAATTTGAAGAAGCACATAAATTAAAAGTTTTAATTCGAAACTTAGATTGAACTTTATCATCACAAACAGTTGAAATGTTAAATCAAAATGATGATTTAGATGTGATTAGTTTATATCAAACTACTGAGCATTTAGTGTTAACAACTTTATTTTATCGTGCTGGAAAATTAAGCTATAAAGATTATGAATATTATCATCTTGATTTTGCTGAAGATTACCAAGAATTATACCGTTTATACTTGCAAAATATTTATCAAAAAAATATTTTACCCACAAAAATAATTGTTAACGAAGCAATTGCATTACCAGAATTAAACTTGTTATTTGATAATCGTGTTTTTCATCCTAAAACACCAATTGAAAAAACAATTATGAAATTAGCGACTGAAAATAGTTATGAATCTTATGTCCAATACCAGACAACTGCCCAACGAGAATTAAATAATGCTGAAGTTTTAAAAGAGTTACAAATGCTTTTAGGTTTATCAGAATTACCATATTTAATTGAAATGATTGATATTGCTAATATTAATAATGAGTTTGTGACTGGTGGGGTTATTGTTTATAAAAATGGTCGTCCATCACGAAATGATTATCGTAAGTATAATTTAGAAATTCCATATCAAGATGATACGCACCGTATTGCGGCGGTTGTTGCTCGTCGTTATCAAAAGATTATTCAAGATGAACAAGCCCTTCCCAATTTAATTATTATGGATGGTGGGATTCAACAAGTTAATGCTTGTTTAAAAGAACTAGCAAAATTAGATTTATCAATTCCCGTGATTGGTTTAGTTAAAAATGATCATCATAAAACTGACCATTTACTTAATTTAAAAAAAGAGAAAGTATATTTGGATAAAAGTAGCCGTTTATTTTTATTTTTAACAAGAATGCAAGATGATGTTCATAATTTTGCAATTACTAGTTTTCGCCGCCGGCAAACAAAAGCTTTGACAACAAGTATTCTAGAAACAATCCCATGGTTTGGAAAACAACGAATTAAATTATTAAATCACCATTTTGAAAGTATTGGTGCAATTCAAAAAGCAAGTGATGCTGAATTATATCAATTATTGCATAATAAAAAACTTATTGAAAATTTAAGAAAATTTTTGGAACATTTTGGTAAATAACTTTTTTTCGGTATAATAATTAAGTACAGAATTAAACAATGAAAAGAGTAGAGAATTATCCATCGAGTCCAACGAAAAGATTTATTATTAGCATATTTGTGTCAAAAACTTTTTCACGAAATGAATCATGTTCTTGAATATGTTCGAAAATATAATATTTCAGCAACAACTGCGCGCCGTGATTTAAAAGAACTTGAAAGTGAAGGAATTATTACAATGTATTATGGTGGTATTAATTTTTTAGGAGTTCATAATAAAACATGTAATATCAATGTTCGAACAAGTAGTATTAATTTTGATAAAAAAATGATTATCGGAAAAAAGTTAACAAATTTGTTAGAAAAAAATGATGTTATTTTTGTCGGAGCAGGATCGACTTGTGAAATTTTTGTTACTTTAATTGATAAACCAATAAAAATTGTCACTAATTCATTTCGAATTTTACAATTGGCAAAAGATAATCCTAATGTTCAATATAAGGTCTTATTTGGAGGCAAATTACGAGATAAATCACAAGCTTTTTATGGTTCGTTTTGTGAGGAAAGTTTATCATTAATTCAATTTTCAAAAGTTATTTTTTCAGCAAATACAATTGATAAAACTGGCGCTGTTTTCAAAAGTAATGAAGAAGAAGCGCGGGTTGAATTAGCAGCCTTAGCACGGGTTCAAGTTAAAATTTTATTAGCTGATAGTACAAAATTTGATAAAGTTGGGTTTTTTAAATTTTATGACGTTAAAGATGTTTCATATTTAGTAACGGACAAACCAGAAGTTATGAAACAATATGATTTTAATGTTAAAGTAATATAAAACTTTGTTGTTAAACAAAGTTTTATATTTGCAAGGAAAAGTTAACTTAGGATGGTAATTTTTTGCTTGAAAGGAGCTTAAAATGGATTTAAATAATGTCCAACATGTATGTAACCAAATTGAAAAGTTTGAATTTGAAGAATTATTTACTGTGCTAGCAAAAATTGAGGAAGTAGTAAAAGACCGTACCGATGGGTAGATTAGGAAAATATTTTCATTAAACTCTCAAATTTTTTTCATTCCATTGTTATCTAAATTTTATTAAAATCTAATTGAAATCTGAAGGGATTAAACCATGGAATGAATAGGTGGGTAATATGCAATTAAAAACTAATATTCTTGAGAAGTTAGAGGAAATTATTAATCTTAATGATGATACTGTTAATGGTATTATTGCACAAACTATTTTAAATTTTGCTAAAGTATCAAATGAAAATTTTATCATTAATGATGTTGCAGAAACATCACATACAAGTGTTTCATCGGTGACAAAGTTTTATAAAAGTTTAGGTTTTACAGGATGAAAAGAATTTTATATTTTTTTTGCTATGAATTAGATAATTTAAAAAAACTTAATCAGTTTTATCGTCTTAATCCATCAAAAAATACTGTTAATGATTTAGTATCAAACCATAGTGCAATAATGACAAAATTATTAAATGAAAATTTATCATCAATTTTAGAATTAAAAACAATGCTAAAAACAACAAAAAAAATTTATTTGATTGGTGAACATACACATTTAGATTTATTAATTAATTTTTATCATCAATTGTTAGGAATTGGTTTTGATGTAAGTGTAACAACACATGAATTTATTGCTAAAAAATTTTTAGAACGATTAAGAGATGATGATCTTGTAATTTGAATTATTATTGATACAGATCAAACTTATTTATTTAATGTTTTAAAACATACTGATAAAACTTTATCGTTAGATAATAGACTTCTTGCATAACCTAGTTATTTTAAAATTCCTATAAAATATAT
>NZ_RXFY01000059.1:0-6817 GCF_044714355.1 Spiroplasma sp. ald
TTTTAAATAAAAGACATAATTAATTAAAATTATAATTTGCTATTAGTATCTTTTTAAAAATATTTACAATTATTTTAATAGGTTATGCAAGAAGTCTATTCTTTATCATCCTTTCTAAAAACAATCAATATAACTCAATACTAAAAAAATTCACAAAAAGCATTGTTATTTTTATTTTAAAAAATCAGCCCCTTTTTGAATTTCAACTTCTGATAAACCAGGATAATCTCATTGCCGCATAATTTCATAACCGACAATCCCAACTGTATTAGCAACATTTAAACTACGAACTTTTTCTGACATTGGAATACGAAAAGTTCGTGATAAATGTTCTTTCAAAATTGTTGTTGGAATACCAGTTGATTCACGCCCAAATAAAATAAAAACTTTTTCTTCTTTTGTAAAATCAATTGCACTATGTGGTTGTTGTGCATAACGAGTTGCACAATATAATTTAAGATTTGGATTTAATTGTGAAAAATGATTTCAATCATTATATGTTTCATAATCAGCAAACTCAACATAATTTGCACTACTGCGAGCAATAAATCGTTCATCAAAAATAAATCCAAATGGTTCAATTAAATGTAACTTAGCATTAATTGCAACACAAGTTCGCATAATGGCTCCAACATTTTGTGCAATTTCTGGTTCAAATAAAATAATGTTAATTTTTTTGTTGTCTTCATCTTTTCCTCCTAGTCATCATTTTTTAAACATTTGAAAAGCCTTTGAACGATGCGAATACTTATTTTTCTCTTCTACAGTTAATTCAGCATAAGTTTGACCAATTTCTGGTAAGAAAAAAATTGCATCATAACCAAAAACATTATTACCAACTGGTTTTTCAATAATAATACCTTTTGTTATTCCTCGAAAATACCTTGTTTGGTTTGTACTTGGATTAATATAACATAAAACACAAACTGCCTGTGCATCACGTTCTTCTAGTGAACGACATTTTTCAATTAATAAATTATTAATAATATTATTATCCGTAATTGCTTCTGCTCAACGGCGAGTATTAACACCAGGAAAATTTCCTAAACCAATAATTTCTAATCCAGAATCATCCGCTAATACTGGCTTATTTAACATTTTGCTTAAATAATCAGCTTTTAAAAATGCATTTTCTTCAAAGGTTGTTCCTGTTTCAGGAATTTCAGGCACAGGTACTATTAAATCTAACAATGATTTAACAATTATATTAATACCTTCAAACATTTCTTTAAATTCTCGTACTTTGTTATTATTACTAGTAGCAATTCAAATTTCATTCATTTTTTATTTCCCCGCTTTTCTTAATTATATATATTGTATAATAAAATTAATAATATATAACAGACAGAATGGAAGTCAGAAATATGATGAAATACCAAATTAAAGCAAAATTAAATTTAGGTATTACTAACCAAAATTATCAAAGTATTGATAATCTTTTTATCCGTTATAGTAATCCTTTTACTAATTTATTCATTGATCATCAAAATGAAATTTTTGTTTTAGAGCAAATTAAAAATGCCGATTTAACATTACCAATTGTAGATTATGGCTATGATGGTGATCATTTCTTTTTGGTTACACCATACTACCCAACTTTACAATCACTTAGTACGGTTAAACTTACAAACCAAGTCTTAAACCAAGTTGCTACAATAATTAAACAATTATGAGAAACTAAAATTAATCCAAATAATCAAATTAAAACATTTAATCCTAAGCAATTTTTAATAACATTAAAAACAGCAATTTGTAAACAATTGGTAAATTTAGCTCCATATGAAGAGAAATTTGATTATTTAAAATTGCAACCAACAGAACTTGTTTTATGCCATAATGACTTAAATCATGGTAATTTAATTTTTTTAAACCAAAAGCTTTATTTAATTGATTTTGAATATGCTATGCTAAATGATAAATTTTTTGATATTGCTTCATTTGCTTCTGAAACATTAACAACAAAAGCTGAACGAACTTATTGATTTAATCTTTTTAATTTAACATCACAACAACAAGAAAAAGTAGTAGCATGAATGTATTACCAAAACATTCTATGAATTTACTGAGCTAATTACATGTATGAACAGACAAAACAAAAAATTTTCTTAACAATTATTGATTTAAAATTAACTAATTTACAAAAAAATAATTAAGGTTCTTTCTTTGTTACCGATGAATCAACTGGTGAATTATTGTTTTCTTTTTTATTAATAACTGGTGGCTCTGATTGTTTCTTACTTTTTTTTATTTGAAAATATCCACGAAGATTACGCATTCATACGGTCATAAATGTACCAACAAAAATAGCAATTAAGAGAAAAAGAAATGATACTAAGCAACGATATAAAATCTTATCTCATCCTCATCAATATCCAGTTAAATAAATTCCATATAACATTCAAGATAATGCAATAGTATATGTAAACTGGTCAGCTTGATGAAAATGAAAATAAAACCCTAAACAAGTTAATAAAAAAACACTAAAAACCATTGTTAAATTAAAACCAATTCCAATGCCAACATCATAATGGTAGGCAAAACTTAAGTCAGGCGAAGTTAAAAAAAACAATAATAAAAATGGTCCTACAGCTTCAATGATTAAAAATAGAAGACTTTTTCAAAATGCTGTGCGTGAAGCATGAAATTCTAAATCATGTTGCATTTCTGGTGGTAAATGTTCTCAATTACTAGTAGACTTTTTTTTATTATCATTTTTAATGACTTTCATAACAATCACTAACTCCTCTTTTGCCTCTTGTCTTTTTATTTTAACATAAAAAAATTGTTAAACTAACAATTAATATCATGGAGCAGGTGAAGGGAATCGAACCCTCACAGTCAGCTTGGAAGGCTGAAGTTCTACCATTAAACTACACCTGCATTTTAACTTTAAATTTTATCCTAAACTACAGTAATATATATACCACTGTCTTAACATAATGTCAATTTTTTTAAATAAAATAAATGGTACCCGAGACCGGACTTGAACCGGTACAGTTGTAAAACCGACGGATTTTAAGTCCGTTGCGTCTACCTATTCCGCCACTCGGGCATATATTTTTTATAAATGGTCTCCTGTAAAGGACTTGAACCTTTGACCCACTGGTTAAAAGCCAGTTGCTCTACCAACTGAGCTAACAAGAGACAATGGCTGGGCTAGCTGGATTTGAACCAGCGCATGAAGGAGTCAAAGTCCTTTGCCTTACCGCTTGGCTATAGCCCAAAATATACATAAAGATGGTGGAGGGGGAGGGATTCGAACCCCCGAACCCGAAGGAGCTGAGTTACAGTCAGACGTGTTTGGCCACTTCACTACCCCTCCAAAAAATGGTGCTGGCTAGAAGAATCGAACTCCCAACCTACTGATTACAAGTCAGTTGCTCTACCTATTGAGCTAAGCCAGCAGGAATCATTAATGGTCGGGTGTAGCGGACTTGAACCGCTGACCACTTGCTTGTAAGGCAGGCGCTCTCCCAACTGACCTAACACCCGATGACACAATATAAGTATTGTGTTGAAACCTTTTTAATTTTATATAAAACAATAATTTTTGTCAATTAAAATATTATTAATTTTATTTTTTTAAGAAGATTATATTATCTAAAATCACTAATAAAAATGGATTTTAATATTATAAAATCCATTTTAAAAATCTTATTAATAACGACGTTGCATATGGTCAGATGCTTTATATTGTGGAATGTTAATCATATAACCATCTTCACGACGTCATAATCCTTTAATTACTTTTGTAATTAGATAAATCATAAAGATTGTTCCAATTAATGTTGCAGTAAAATTTAAAATATTAGCGAAAATTGCTAGTCCATTTTGTCCTTTTTGGAAGATACGGCCAAATGCTTCAATTAGTTTTAATAACGCCGTAATAATTTGGATCACTAACATTATTGTTACTAAAATAGTATAAACAGTTGAAACGAAACGTAATCATTTTCCATAAGAAGTTTCAGCCATCATATTAGCAACAACTTTATTACTATAAAAGCCAGGGACAAAAATTAAACTTAAAACACTAACAACAGCTAAAACTCCCATCATAATGGCAAAATTTTGTTTTGAGTCTCTAACTCAAGTTTTATCTGTTGCCTTGTTATAAAAAATCATAATTGCAACAATACTAGCAAGAGCTGATACTAATCAAGCAGTCCCTAAATAACGGACAATAACAACGCGAGCATTTTTTGTTGCTTTAACATCGGTATCTGGTAATCATGTTAATGCAAATGGTGCAAAAAAACCACCAATTGATAACGATAATACCGCTAAACTTCATTTGTTTGCACATAATTCGGCATCAGTACTGCTAATTGCATAACGAATCAATCCAATATTATAAATTATTGTTGTGAAAAATGAAAAAATCGCTATTAGTAAAAGTACAACTTTAACACTTGTTAAATCAGCATATGAATTCATTAATCAAGTATTTGCAGCGTTGATATCACCAGGAAAAGTCCCATTGTTATATCGGCCTAAGTAATAAAAGTAAGCCCCTCCTGCTATTGCCATTCCCGCAATACCCACAATACTTGATAACACAATTCAAAATCTAGTAAAACCAAAATTTCTTGTCATCATTTGTATAATCACTATTCCTTTTTACAATTACATAATTAATTATATGCTGGTTTTAATATGATTACAAGATATTTTTTTATTCTTTTTTAAAAAGAAAACTCGGGTTTTTCCCCTTATTTTATGGTACATTTAATAAGTGAGGTGAAATTAAAAAAATGAAAGCATTTGATTATGAAGACATTCAATTAATTCCAGAATTATGTGTTGTTAATTCTCGAAAAGAATGTGATACAACCGTTAAATTAGGAAAACATACTTTTAATTTACCTGTCGTACCTTCAAATATGGCAACGGTAGTGAATGAAGAATTATGTGAAAAATTAGCAGAAAAAAAATATTTTTACATTATGCATCGTTTTAACGTAGATCAAGTTAAGTTTATTAAACATATGAAAAGTAAAAACTTGGTTACATCAATTTCAGTTGGTGTTAAACCAGATGATTTTGCACTAATTGAAACATTAAAAAAAGAACAATTAGTACCTGACTATATCACAATAGATATTGCTCACGGTCATGCTTTTAGTGTAAAAAAAATGATTGAACATATTCGCAGCCATTTAGGTCATGAAACATTTATTATTGCAGGTAATGTTGGAACACCAAAAGCTGTTCGTGATTTAGAACAATGAGGCGCTGATGCAACAAAAGTTGGCATTGGACCCGGAAAAGTCTGTATTACTAAATTAAAGACTGGTTTTGGTAATGGTGGATGACAATTATCGGCTGTTAAATGATGTAGTAAAGGTAGTTCAAAACCAATTATTGCAGATGGTGGATTACGAGTTAACGGTGATATTGCGAAATCAATTCGAATGGGCGCAACAATATGCATGATTGGTAGTTTATTTGCTGCGCACCAAGAATCATCTGGAAAACAAGTTGAAAATAATGGTATTAAATATAAAGAATATTTTGGATCAGCAAGTGAATATAATAAAGGTAAAAAACGTTATGTTGAAGGTAAAAAAGAGTTAATTGAAATTCGTGGCAGCATTTTTGAAACATTACGTGAAATGACAGAAGATTTACAATCATCAATTTCATATGCTGGTGGCAAAGATCTTTCGGCCATTAAAAAAGTTGATTATGTAATTTTAAAAGATAGTAATTTTTAAAAAAACCCCATTTTAAATGGGATTTTTTTTAACGAAAACTACGTGATTGTTCTTGTTTATAACGTCTTTTTTCTTTTTTGCTCATTCAGTGTTCACGTTTTCGGGCTTCTTTTCTTTTAACTGAAGAAACCTTGTTAAATCGTTTTAACGCTTTGTCTAGCGGTTCTCCTGCTTTGACAACAACAGTAGCCATAATATTTCAACTCCTAAAACTATATAAATTAACAATATCATCTTATCATACTTTTTTTAACAAAACAAACTTTTCTGATTTTATGTATGCATAAAATTAAAATATTTATTGGAATATAAATATTTTAATTAATTTCTTTAAATTTCCTACCATATCTTAAACTTAATACCATATTTTTATTCTTTTTTAACCTTTGTTAAAATTTCATAATTATTATTCCCGATTGTTAATTTTTTTTGGACAACTGTTTTAATTTTTCGCGATAAAAAAAAGAAATCCTGCCATTGCTTTTTCATAATCTGTTATAACAACTTCTGAAAAAAGACCTTTTTCAAGGCAAAGTGCTTTTATTTTATATGATGTTCATATCCTTTGACATAAATTTGGAATTAATGTTATTAAATCTGAAACAGATAACATAACATTAAAATTATGATTAAGATATTGTTGAAAGATATTTTGACAATTAATCCAACCATAATTTAATTTAAAAAGGTCTTTTGTACTACGCTGGTAAATTATCATTGTTTTACTTTTAACATCAACATAAAAATCATTTCTTTGAACTAATAAACCATAATGTTGCTTAATTGTTATTCATTTTAATTTAGGAAAATTAGTCATAATTGCTATTCGTTCCGAAACACTACAAACAAAATTTTGAACAAGCGAAATCTGATTGGTACTAAAATCTAATTCTAAATTATTTAAATAAATTAATAAGCTTTTTAAACAAATTAATTTATTATGTTCAATTAAACGAGTTTTAACAATATTTAAATTTCCTTCCATTTGTTCTTGTGCAAAATTTCCCATTCATAAATAATATAATAGACTTCTTGCATAACCTAGTAAAATAATTGTAAATATTTTTAAAAAGATACTAATAGCAAATTATAATTTTAAT
>NZ_RXFY01000006.1:0-23214 GCF_044714355.1 Spiroplasma sp. ald
TCAAATTTATCAAATTTCATAATTTTAGATTCCTATAATTTCTATTTTAAATATATTTTATAGGAATTTTAAAATAACTAGGTTATGCAAGAAGTCTATTCTATTAACTGTCCTATTCAAAAAAATGCAGTATAATCAGAAATTCGTGCCGCTTGTTGTAAAGAGTGTGTTACAATAATAATTGTAAAATTCTTTTTTAAATCCAAAATTAACTCTTCAACTTTAGCAGTTGCAATTGGATCTAATGCACTTGTTGGTTCATCCATTAACAAAATTTCTGGTTTTAACGCAATTGTACGATTTGTAGCAAGCACCCCCAACAGATAACATTCCTAGCCTGTTAACTTTTCCACATAATCCTCATCAGTTCTCCTGCTATTTCCTAACAATTCTAATTCGGTTGCTAACCCCCGAATCCGATCAACAATTCTTAATGCTTTTACTTTATTAATTTCTTTATCATTAATTTCAGTTTTAACATTTGCATAAATCGTTGTTAAAGCTGTTGTTGTAAAATTTGATGAAAAAAAAGTTGGCAGTCGACGACTAATACGGTCATTTAGAATACGAAATAATAAATCATCACGAACTCATGGAGAAACTGTTTCTCCGCCAATATCATCTAAAAATAAAACATCCGCTCCTAATAAAATTTCTACTAATGATGATTCACTATTAAAAAAATTAAATGATTCCTTTACTCGATTAATTAAATTAATTACTGAAATAAAAGCAACTTTACGATTATTATTTGCTAACACATTAGCTAAGCGAATTAATAAATAAGTTTTACCAACTCCTGGCTGACCATGAATATATAAACCTTTTTTTCGTTGACCTTTAACAAAGTTAACCATTTCACCAATAATAAGATGCATATTATTAAAATTTTCATCTTTTTTAATATCATTTAATCGTAATTTTAATAATTCATCACTAAAGTCATAATAAAGATAATTATTTTTAACTTTATTTTTTTCTTTAATAGCTATTGTATGATTACATTCAACTCGTGTTAAAAACAAATTATTATTTTCTTTTTTAATATAATATTTGTAACCTTTAAAGGATTGTTGGCATAAAGATAAAGATGATGTTTTTTCACACTGATAATAATTTTTTAAATATTCTTGAAAGAGTGTCTCAAACTGTTGATAATTATTAATATCAAACGCAATTTCTTGTAAATTAAGTATTAACTCTGCATTATTTTGAAGTTGTTTTAATAAATTTAGTTTTGACATTGCCCCAATCTCTCTTTCATTTTTACTATTATAAATTTTTTAAATCATCTAATAATTGTGTAAGATCAACTTTTTTAATTCCTTGTTCTTGTCGTTTTTGTTCATAAATTTTATTATATTCTAATTCAGCCATATTATGTTTAACTATTTTTTCTTTCCATTGATATGTTTTTGCTTTAATAGCATCTTTTGTAACTTTACTTTTTTGTGTTTTTGCATAAGCACCACGTAAATGCTCCATCGCTTTATCAACAGTATTAATTTGTAATTGATGAAAAGTGTTTGCAATTTTTTCACAATACTTTCTTTCAATTCGATGAGCATTTTTAAATCAAACATATTCAATTAAACAATTAACTACCCCTGGTGTTAATGAATAATTAATAATTAAATCGCGAATTAATTCAATTTCAATTGGTGTTGGCTTCTTATTTTCTCGTAGTAAAGTTAAGTATTGAATTGGATCAATTGAAACCATTTCATTAATTTTTGCTTCTAACATGTTAGTTGGCTTAATAACATTTTCATTATTAACAATTAAATTTAATTGTTCTCCATTAAGTTGTTTCTTTAATATTGTTTTTTGATGAAAATCAGATAGTAAATGTTGAAATGTTTCATAATTAAAAATTCGTTCTTTGGCAGTTAACTCAATACTTTTATAAATAAAAATAGCAAGATTATTTGTTAAAACATTGTAATAATTTGCTAACTGGATAATTTTTTCACGATATGGTAAATATAATTTATGATTTGCATTTTTTGATGCTAAGTATTTATCAATATAAACAAAATCAAATGTCATTGTTTCATCACTTAATTGACCAGATAAATCATTATGCTTCTGTTTACCCTCTTGCTGATTAACAATAAATTTAGCTTTAATAATTGCAAAAGATTTTTCTCCTACAATATTCAATAAATAATTTCTTAAAATTTGATTTTCAAAAAAAGCAATTGCGGAAATTGGTAATTGTGGTTTTAAAATATAGTGCTTTCCTTTTTCACGTTTTAAATTTTTTAATAAACCAATTGTTTCTAATTTACTTTTTGCTACTAAAAATTCATCATATGATATTTGTAATAATGTTAAAAGATTGTCTAAATGATATTTAGTATTTAATTCTAAGATGAAATCTTGTGCTGTTAAGGCAATATATAACATATGTGCTTTATCGCCAATAATTGGTCGATATAAACATAAAAGTAACATACGTTCATCATCTGACAATTGATACTCTTGTTTAATTAAATAAGTAGTTTCTTTTTCCATCATTTTCCCGTTCCTCTTTGTTTAATCATTAATAATATTACAATGAACAATTAATAAGTAAAATATAATTTGTTAAAATAATGCTATTAGCTGACTTATCCACAATCTTTTTTAAATAAAACAGTTATAATTATTAAGTTTTTAAAACTTTTCCACATATAAACAACTTTTAACTATTATATCTTTTCTGTTTTTTAAATTTAATTGGTGTTAAAACTAATAATTCTTTTTGGGTGCATCATAAAGCAAGATTATGACGTGAAGTAATTAATTTATATAAAATAGTAAAACTTGAAATAACCATTGGTAAATAAATTGCTAATTGAATTGGAAACTTAATTGCTTTAATAACAAAAGCCATTGGGAAAAGAACTTGTTTTAGACCGATTGCATATAATCATAAAACATTAAATGCAAATGAAATTAAAGCAAACCCTATTGCATATAAGATAATTGTTTTTAATATTCAAAATTTATCAGTTTTAAATAAAAAAACCATACTTCCTAAAAAACCATATAAAGCAAGATTAAAGGAAAAACCACTATGATATGTTCCACCAATATTTATCAAATCCCCTAAAGCATCAGTAGCAAGACCACTCAATACACCCAAAAATGGTCCAAATAACATTCCAATCACAAAAATTAAAAAGTTACCTAATGCTAATTGAATTACTCCTCCTCCCATAAATGGGAACGGAATAGTATAACTAATGATATTTGTTAAAATAACAGATAATGCAATTAATAAACTTATAATTGTAATTGTTAAAATACTAATTTTTTTTCAATTTTTATAATCTAATAATACCCCAAGATAAAATAAAATAGCATTCCCTAAACAAGCACCAATATTTGTTAATATATATAGCATATTTTACACCCTCTCTAAATAAAACTGATAAACCAACGGAATAAAATATAGCGACCCACAAACTAAAATATTTTTTGTTTTATTTTGTAATAATATTTTTTTTCAATTTTTAACTTTGTTCTGCATCTTAATATTATTAATGTCTCATGACATTGGATGCTGAAATTCCGTAATATATAAATTATTGTCAAAATGTTCCTTCAATAAAGTTAAATTTTGCATATAATCTTTTTTTTGTGAAGAAGCATATAATACTAATACTTCATTTCGATTCAAATTATGTAACATTTCAAAAGTATAAATACAGGCACGAATTCCTTCTGGATTATGTGCTCCATCAATAATAAAATACGGATTTTTACTTAGTTGGGTAAAACGCCCTAAGACTGGGTTCACTTTAAAAAGCTCATAATTAATTTTAAACTTAAAAATTTTTAAAAACTTAATAACTAAGCCAACATTAAATTCTTGGTAATAATTAATTGCTTGTGAGTAAACTTCGCTTGTAATAATATTATCCGAATTATAATATTTTGCAATTAAATTAAAATGTTTTTTACAACTAGCACTAATAAAAAGTTGACAATTGTTTTTTGCAACTCCAACTTTATTTTGAATAATACTATCCAAAGTATTGCCTAATATCTCAGTATGTTCATAATCAATTGAAGTTAATAAAACAGCTAATTGATTATTAAAAACATTCGTTGCATCTAAACAACCACCAATTCCAGCTTCAATAATTGCAATATCAATTTTTTGCTCTAAAAAATATTTAATACAAATTAAAACTCAAATTTCAAAAAAAGTTAATTGATAAGTTTTAATTTCTTCTTTAATTTCTTTGATAATTCGTTTTAAATCACTATCACTAATCATCTTGATATTAATTTTAATTCGTTCATTATGTTTTGAAAATGCTGGTGATGTAAAAAGACCTACCCGTTGATAATTTAACATTAACTGGCGGTGTAAGTAATTTGAAACTGATCCCTTTCCGTTTGTACCAACAACATTAATTACTTTAATTTTATTTTGTGCATCCGCATATTTTTCTGTTAATAATTTTGCCAAATTATATTTTTTTTGAAAAAACGTTGCCTTAAAAAGTTGTTTTTTAACATCCATTGTAACCTCTTACTTTAATAAAGGTTTTAAATATTGCGCTGTATAACTAGTGCCACTTTTTAAAACAAGTTGTTCTGGTATTCCTGTTGCAACAATCATACCACCACCAATGCCACCTTCTGGTCCTAAATCAATAATATAATCAGCCATTTTAATAACATCTAAATTATGTTCAATCGTAATAACAGTATCACCATTATCAACAATTTTATTCAAAACTACTAACAATCTTTTAACATCATCAACATGTAATCCCGTTGTTGGTTCATCTAATAAAAATAAAGTTTTTCCCGTTGTCCGTTTTAACAAGAAGGTTGATAACTTAACCCGTTGGGCTTCTCCACCAGACAATTCTGTTGCTGATTGACCTAATTTAATATAACCTAACCCAACCTCTTGCATTGTTCCTAACTTCTGACTAATTTTTGGTTGTGCCGCAAAAAAATCACAAGCTTGGTCAACTGTCATTTCTAAAACATCATAAATATTTTTATCTTTGAATTTAACTAATAATGTTTCATCATTATAACGTTTCCCTTCACAAACTTCACAAGAAACATAAACCGTTGGTAGAAAGTGCATTGAAATCTTAATAATTCCATCACCTTGACAATGTTCACAACGTCCACCTGGCACATTAAACGAAAAACGACCCTTCAAATACCCTCGTGCTTTAGCTTCATTTGTATCGGCAAATAAATCACGAATATCATCAAAAACTGATGTATAAGTTGCTGGATTACTCCGTGGTGTTTTCCCAATTGGATCTTGGGAAATATTAATTATTTTATCAATGTTATCAATCCCAACGATTTTATCATGTGCCCCTGGTCGTTCAGTTGCTAACCCTAAATTTTTCTTAATACCCTTTCATAAAATTTCATTCATTAAAGTTGATTTACCACTTCCTGAAACACCCGTTAAACAAACAAATTTATTTAAAGGAATTGTAACATTAATATTTTTTAAATTGTTTTCTCGTGCTCCTTTAATTTCTAATACTAATCCATTACCACCACGCCGTTTTTTTGGCACATCAATTGCTAATTCACCAGTTAAATATTTACCAGTAATTGAATTTGGGTTTTGTTGAATATCATCAATACTTCCCGTAGCAACAACTTGCCCCCCATTAATTCCTGCACGTGGACCAATGTCAATAATATAATCACTAGCACGAATCGTATCTTCATCGTGCTCAACAACAATTAAAGTATTTCCTAAATCACGTAAACTTTTTAATGTTTCAATTAATTTATCATTATCTCGTTGGTGTAATCCAATTGAAGGTTCATCAAGAACATACAAAACCCCTGTTAATTGACTACCAATTTGCGTTGCTAATCGAATTCGTTGAGCTTCTCCACCTGATAATGTTGAAGCATTACGTGATAACGTTAAATAACCTAATCCAACACGACTTAAAAAATCCAAACGATTAACTAATTCATTAATAATTAATCGTGCAATTTCTTGTTGTGATTCTGTTAATTTTAAATTCAAAACTTCTTTTAATTCATCTTCAACAGATAAATCAGTAAATTCAGAAATACTAATATTATTAATCTTAACTGATAAAGGAATTTCATTTAATCGCTTTCCTAAACAAGTTCCACATTTTTTATCTGTCATAAATTGTTTATAATATTCACGTTGTGATTCACTTGATGTTTCCGTATAGCGACGTTCAATTAATTGCCCAATTCCTTCAATATAATCATATCCCCGCATAATGTTCCCACTAGCTGTTTTTAAATTATATTCAATTGGTTCATCACTACCACGAATCAAATATTCTAGTTGCTCTTTTGTCAAATCACTGACGGGTTGTTCTAACACAATATGATAATGATTAGCTAAAACTTTAAACTTTTGCCATTCAATATTTGTTGTATTAACAATATTTTTTAAATAAATAATTGCCCCTTGTAAAATTGATAATGACCGATTAGGTATCAATAAATCTTCATCAACTTCTAATTTTACTCCCAATCCTTTACATTCGCTACAAGCTCCTGAGGGTGAATTAAATGAAAATAATCGTGGTTCTAATTCCGGAATAACAAAACCACAAATACTACATGAATAATTAGTTGAAAAAAGCATTTCCTTTTTTTGATCAGCAAAATCAATTTTTACTAATGCATTACCATATTTTAACGCTACTTCAATTGCATCATGAATTCGACTTAATAAATCTGCTGATTCTTTATAAACCAAGCGGTCAATAATAATATCAATATTTTGTCGTTTATTTTTATCTAATTCAATTTCTTCATCTAAAGTTTTGATTTCATCATTAACCTTGACACGAATAAAACTTTCTTGTTTTAAACGTGCAAATAAATCTTTAAAACTACCTTTCTTATCACGAACTACTGGCGACAAAATATTAAATTTTTCACCTTCTGTTAAAAGTTGTTTTAAATTATTTATTATTTCTTTAACTGTTACTGATTTAATAACCCCATGACCATTAATACAATATGGTGTCCCAACGCGAGCATATAATAAACGTAAATAATCATAAATTTCAGTAACTGTTCCAACAGTACTGCGAGGATTATGACTAGTTGTTTTTTGATCAATAGAAATCGCTGGTGACAAACCTTCAATTGCATCAACATCAGGTTTTTCATTTCCACCTAAAAATTGGCGAGCATAACTTGATAGACTTTCAATATAACGGCGTCTTCCTTCTGCATAAATGGTATTAAAAGCTAATGATGATTTTCCACTTCCTGATAAACCAGTAAAAACAACTAATTTATCTTTAGGCACCTTAACATCAATATTCTTTAAATTATTCTCTCGAGCGCCTTTAACAACGATTCAATCTTTTCCCATTCTCTCACCCTCTTAATTAGTTTTTTGTAAATTAGCATCATAAAATAATCTTATTTTTAAAAAAGAAAATTGTAAATTTTTAATATATACAAATGATTAAATCTAAGTTTAAAAAATCTAACATTAACTGTCACAGATTAATAAAATTAGTTAAGTTCTGTCACAATTTGACTTACTTTGGTTTCAACAAAATAAGCATATTCTTTAATTAATTCTTCTTGTCCTTCTAAAAAGAATAAAATTTTCATGATTTTTTCTTTTAGATCTGAAACTTCTTCATCACTACTATAATTTTCAATAAAATAGATTTCAACTAATTGCTCTGCAATTTCTTCATCATCAACTGATTGTTCATAATAATTATTGTAATTAGCTTCATTTAGAACTTCGCCAATAAAATCACGAAAAAGTTTATCATCATTAATTTTAGTTTTAATTTCTAATAATAATTCCTTTAATTCTGGTTTCATAACTTCCTTCCTTGTTTAGTTTAAACTACTTATATTGTACTATATAAATTAATTATTTGTTTGAAGAAATAATTTGTTATATTGCTTCAAATATTTAGCACGATGTTCATTAATTGCAAGCAATTGCTTACTAATTAATGTTTCTTTCGTTAAAAATTCATTTTTTTCAATTTCAAATGGTTTTAAAATTAGAATTACAACATTTTGTAATCTTAATACTAATTCTTGATTATCCAATAATTGAATAGCATTAGTTAATATTTTTTCATAATTAAAGCCTGCTAAAGAATCATTTACGGGGCCAATTAGTTTGGCGTTCCTTTTTAAAAGTAATCGTTGTAAACGCTCATATTCATCATCAAAATAATTTCGTTTAATATAAAACTCAACTTCTTTTTCAAAATCATTAGTATTTTTTGATTTTTTGCGACGAAAAATATTACGATGGTTACCAGTTGTATATGCTTTAGCAACTAAATTTGATAAATCCGTTGTTAAATCAATATTTTCTTCAACCTTTACTGTTACAATAAACAAAACTCATACGACATAACCAATAAAAATTTGATTATTTTTGTCATTAAAATCATAATATTTTAAAATATCTAAGCAAGTCATAATATCATTACGCAGTGATTCTGTTTGATAACGATGATATAGTTTAGTTAATTCATCAACTAAAACTTTAATATTACTATCTATCCTACCCCCCGCTTTATGCTCCTATTATAATTTTACCATATCTGATGAAATTACAAATGGTAAATTAATATTATGTTCTTGCAAAAAGATAATTTTTTCTAACCGTGATAATTGCTTAAAAGCGGCTTCACGTTGCATTGCTGCAGAACGAGTTGCATATTCTTCACTATAAATTATTTTGACTGGTCGTCGTTTTGCTAAAGCGGTATATTTTGCCCCAATGCCCATATTATGTTCTTTTTTGCGCCGTCTTAAATCAACCGTATAACCAGCATAGAGTGTTTAATCAGCACAGAATAAGACATAAAAATAATGTTTTTGCATCATATTGCTAAACCATCGTTTCAAAATCAAGCACCTTGTCAGCTCAATTAACATTAAAATTAATATCATGCGTTGTAATTAGAACTGTTCCATCAAAGGCTTGAATTGTTTCTAACAATGCTTCTTTGGCCAAAACATCAATATGGTTCGTTGGTTCATCTAAAATTAGTAAACTACATGGTTGTAAAGATAATGCCGATAACCGAACCTTTGTTTGTTCACCACCCGACAATTTTGTCATCTGATTTTGCATTAAAGTACTTTTAACGCCAAAGTTGGCTAAAATACTTCGAATTCGCCCTTCTTCCAAGTCTGGATATAAGTTTTTTAAATATTCAATTGGTGTCATATCCATTAATTGTTCAATTTGATGAAAATACGCAATAACTACTCCATTACCAATTTTTAATGTTCCACCTAACTTAGGAATATTTCCTGCTAAAGTATTTAGAAAGGTTGTTTTTCCAATTCCATTATATCCTCGCACAATACATTTTTCACCATCACGAATATCAAATGTTAATGGCTTAATTAAAGGAAACTGATATCCTATTGCTAATTGCTCTGCACTAATAATAGTCGTACTAGCTGGTTTCTTATATTTAAAAACAAATTTTGGTTTTGTTAATTCATGCCTTTTATCCATTACCTCAATTTTATCAATTTGTTTTTGCCGTGACTGGGCACTTCTTGCTGTTGAAGCACGCGCCTTATTTTTTGCGACATAAGTTTCCAATTTTTTAATTAGACGTTCTTGCCCTTTTTGTGCTTTATCATATTGTTCATTTTTTAATTCACTTAATGCTAAATATTGTTGATAATTACCAACATAGCGATTAATGCTTAAGTTTTCAATAGCATAAATCACTTTTGCTACTTTATTAATAAAATCAATATCATGCGAAACAACTAGAAACGCTTTTTTATAATTTTGTAAAAATTTGGCTAATCATTCAACTTGTTCTAAATCTAAAAAGTTAGTTGGTTCATCTAATAACAAAAAATCATTTTCTGATAATAATAACTTTGCTAGGATAACTTTTCCTCGTTGACCACCCGATAATTCGGATAATTTAACATTCAATTTTTCTGGATCAATTCCTAAACCATCAACTAAACTACGAATTTCCTTATCAATTGTTTCAAAACCATTTTGATCTAAGTGTTCTTGTAATTTCAGTGCTTTGACAAGTTCATCTTCATCATAATTAAGACTCATTTTTTCATAAATTGCATGAATTTTTTCCTCAATTTCAAATAAATGTTGATATGTTAATTTTAAAAATTGATCAACTGTTAATGTTTCATCTAACTCTTGGTGTTGGTCTAAATAACCAATTTTTACTCTTGGATGCAACTCAATGTTTGCTTCATCAGGAGTAAGTTTTCCATAAATAATACTTAATAATGTTGTTTTCCCTGTTCCATTTGCTCCAATTAAAGCTAAATGTTCACCTTTATTAATTCGAATTGCTGAATTTTTATATAAAACTTTCCCACCGTTAGCATGACTTAAATTTTCAATATTAATTAAACTCATTTTAACCTCAATCTTTTATTCCAAGATATAATTATATCTTATTTTAAGAAAAATAAAAAGAAGTTAAATCACTCAAGGTTAACTTCTGAAAATAAAATCTTATTTATTATTTTTTATTATTAATTATTTTTACTAACCCTAAAAAAGTTTTCGGTTCTAAACTAGCACCGCCAACCAAAGCACCATCAATATCTGGCTGAGCTAATAATTCTTGAATATTTTCCGGTTTAACACTGCCTCCATATTGAATCCGTATCATATTTGCTACTACTTCATCATAAAGATTAGCAATTTTTGCTCGGATTATTGCACAAACATTTTGTGCAATCTCAGCTGTTGCTGTTTTCTCTGTCCCAATTGCTCAAATTGGTTCATAAGCAATAACAATTGTTTTTGCATCTTCAAAATCAATACCTTGTAATGCTTTTTCAATTTGTGTTTCAACAATTTGCTGTGTTTCATTGTTTTCATATTGTTGTAATGTTTCACCACAGCAAATAATCGGCACCATCCCTTTTGCTAAGATTTTTTTTGCTTTTAAGTTTACTGTTTCATTTGTCTCATTAAACATTTCACGACGTTCTGAGTGTCCAATAATAACATGTGTAATCTTTAAAGCTTGCAACATTTCAACTGAAATTTCACCAGTAAAAGCCCCAAAATCTTCATAATGACAATTTTGAGCCGCAATAATTAAATGATGCGCATGTTGTTTTGCCACTACTAAATTAATAAATGGTACTGCAATACCAGCTTCAAGTTTTAAATCATGACATACATTATCAACTTGTTTTAAAAAGTCAATTGTTTCATCCGTTGTTTTATGCATTTTTCAATTTCCAATAATAATTGGTTTTCGCATTCTTCTCCCTCGTTTCTATCTAACATTTTAATTATATACTTAAATTTTAATGATTTCTTAATAAAATATTAACTTTCTTAATGTTATAATGTTTTCATAGAGGTGAAAAGATGTTTTTATCAGCATTTGAAATGAAATACAATACTAAATCAATTAAAAAACTACCAAAAATTAATAATTCAGATAAATGGTTAATTATTGATATTCGTCCAAAAGAAGAATGAATTGAAAGTCATATTATTAATAGTATTAATATTCCTCATCATCTTTTTCGTTTAATTTATTCGAAAAAAGTAACTAAAAATAAAAAAATTATTTTTGTTTCAAGTGCTGGCCATTCTCATTTAGATTTATACCGTTTATTAAAAAAACATAATTTTAAAGTTTATATTCTTCTTGGTGGATGAAAAAAAGTTCATCAAACTGATGAACTTGACAAAATTCTTACTTATAATCTTATTGATTAACATTATTAATCAATGAGGTTTTTATTTTTACTTCACCAGCAGGTGGTGTTGCTTTATGCCATAATAATAATTCATTAATACCTCATATTACTAATGTTCCCCCAATAATAATTAATAAACTATATAAAGTTTTATGATTACTACTATAAGCAAAAAAATTATACATAATATAACCTATTGAACCTATTAACAAGAAAAGAGAAAAACCAGCATAATAATACATTCCTTTTACTTTTGCTACTTCTACTCGTTTTGTATAACGATTAACACAAACAGCAATAATTAAACTAATATAACATAGAAAAGCAGTAAAACTAACGGCATTAGAAGAAAGATCTAATAAATACATTGGATCACCTATAACGCCAAGACTAAGTCCCATTAATATTAAATTGAAACAAACAGTAATTGCCATTTGAATCAAACCAATTTGTTGATAACTTAATTCTTTCTTTCGAATATAAACAAGATTTTCTTCTTGCACTGTATGTCCAAATGAAGGAGCTACAAAGGTTAAACCATTAATACTCATTAATGCTGTTAACATAATAAATCACATTAAGACTTTTGCAATTGGACCACCAAGGAGATTTTTAAATAAAGTAAAAACACTACCATCATTTGTTCCTAAAAACAAAGAAATAACTTCTAAAATATAAAAAATAGTAATAAATAACATTGCAGCAAATAATGCTTTTGGAACAACATTTTTGTTAGAAACTTCTTTTTGTAATCCTGCAGCATAAATAAAACCATCAAATGAAAATAATACTGGTAAAATCCCCATAAAAAAGTTACCAAACTTTAATTCCCTATATTTATCAAAAACATTATTTTCAATTGGAGCAACAAAGCCTATAACTAGACTAACTAGTAAAGGAATAAATTTAAAAAATGTTCCAATTGTTTGAACTCATTTACCAACATTTCGGAAAAAAATATTTATTAAGTAAAATAAAATTAAAATAACAAGGCCAACAGCACTCGCAATTATATGTTGTGTTTCCTTACTAATGCTTTGCACTTCTAGTGCATCAAACATTGCATTAATACTAAAAATTGGGAAAAGACCTAATAAAATTGGAAAATAAAAAAAGATATAAAATAATGCTATTAAACTACCAACTTGCCGACCAATTAAAATATTAGCCCATGATGGTAATGTTCCATGTCCACTTTTAGTTTTTACTCATGTAACTTCAATAAAGACCATAATCATTGCCATTCCTAAAATTCCAACTAAAATCCATAATCCAATTGATAAATAAGGATTTTGAGTAAAATATAAAAGATGTCCTTCTGAAGTATCATTTTTTAAATAAATTCCAATTCCAATTGTAATTCCAACCGCTGTTGAAAAAACAGTTAAAAATTCAAAAAATTTAACGTGCTTTTTAGGCTTTCCCATTAGTTTTTCCTCCATTTTTAATGACCTATTTTAATAAAAAATAATAAATGAATTATAACATAAATTATTTTATATTTTCATAATATTTTTTCTTAATTTCACGAAATAAGTGGTTTACTCCCGATTTTGAAATTTCAATACTAGTTTCATTTTCTAATAATGCTGACAAATCTTGCAACGATGCATCGGGATAAGCAATTCGTAATAAAGCTACTTTTTTGGTATTTTCATTTAGTTCATCAAACAAATCATGTTCAAGTAAATAATTAATCATTGCAACTTGTTCTTCCCCAGCTTTAATTGCTTTTTGTTGATTTGAAATTTCAATATTATTTAAACGATTAATACTATTAACCATATCCCTTGAAATACGAGTATTTTCAAAAGCAAGGACACTATTAATTGCATCAATTAATTTTAAGAAATCTGAAACTAAAATTGATTTTTTTAAATAACAAACATAACGATCATGACGGACAATTATCTTAAATGGAAAATGAAATTTATGCAATAATTTTTGAAAATATTGTGCTGAAACTTCATCATTAAACTGAACTTCTAAATGATAATTACTTGTTTCTGGTGAATTAACACTACCACAAGCAACAAAAATGCCTGCAATATAAGCACGTTGTTGTCGTTCATTTCATTCCGATGAGATGGCAACAAATTTTTGATTAGTTTCTGCATCAAAAATTTGTAGGTCTTTTAATATTTCAGTAGCTCGTTCTTTAATTCGTAAACTGAAGGTTTTGCTATTTTTTAATTTTGTGCCTTGAACAATAATGATGTCAATTTTAACTTGATATAAATGTTTTAAAAACGTATAAATTGTTCGAATAATTATATTACTAATTGAGGTTACTTCAAAGTTAAAAAAATGATTACTAATATTTAATGTCATATTATATTTAACAAAACCAGTTAAAAAAGCTTTCTGACACATTTGGTCAAATTCTTTTCTAACAATTTCCTCTTTTACTTTCAACGCAAAGCTCATCTTTATCCCCCATTCTAATTTAATAATACAGAAAAACCACTACTTTAGCATAGTGGTTTATTAATTACCCTTTTTGTTTAAATTCTCGAATTTCTTGTTCTGAATCATGAAACGGTTCAGCTTGAATATCACCATCAATTTTGCGAATAACAACATTTGCTAATTTAATTACAACTTCATGTGCAATTGATAATTGCATATGCTCAAATAATTTTGCAGCTTCTTCAACATAAGCGTGTAATGGATTTGTTTGAGCATAACTTCGTAAGTAAATTCCACTTCGTAATTTACTTGCTTGATCAATATGTTTTGTTCAATAATCATCAAACGAAGTAATAATTGCACTTCGTTCAATTTGATTAATAACATCAGCAGGAACATCTTCTGTTCGCGCTAAATAAAATTCATTCATTTTTGTTGCCACATATTTAGCAACTTCTTCTCGCTTCATTTTTTCCATGGCTGCTTTATCTAACACATTAACTGCAACAACTTTATCACTAATCCCCTTAATTAAGTCATCATAATGAATAAATCATTCCCCATGCGATTCATTACCAAACATTTTGGTTAAATCATAAGCTGCCGAATATTGCATTTTTTTAATAATTGGTTTTAAATCAGTTGCTGTTAAAATTTGATCACGTCGTGCATACATTGCTTCACGATGTTGTGCTAAAACATTATCATAATCTAAAATATGTTTTCGTTGATCAAAATTCATTCCCTCAACTTTTTTTTGTGCATTAGAAATTGCTCTTGTTAACATTCGTGATTGAATAAAATCCGAACCTAACCGAGCAAAAATTCGACGTAGGCGATCCCCGCCAAAGCGCATCATTAATTCATCATCCATCGCAACATAAAAGCGCGAAAAACCAGGATCTCCTTGTCGTCCTGCTCGCCCTCGTAACTGGTTATCAATTCGACGTGCTTCGTTTCGTTCAACTCCAAAAACAGCTAATCCTCCAATTTCTTTAACACCATCACCTAACTTAATGTCTGTTCCCCGACCAGCCATATTTGTTGCTAAAGTAATAGCTCCTTTTTCACCAGCTTTTGCAATAATGTCTGCTTCACGCTCATGATTTTTCGCATTTAACATTTCAAATTTTAAGTTAGCATTTCGTAAATAATGCGACACAATTTCTGATGAATCAACTGAAGTTGTTCCAATTAAAATTGGTTGTCCCTTTTCATGCAAAGCAATAATTTCTTTCATCATTGCTTGCATTTTTGCATCACGATTTGCAAACATATAATCAGCTTCATCACGACGAATTAATGGGCGATTAGTTGGAACTTGAATTACACGCATATTATAAATTTTAATAAATTCTTCTTCCTCTGTTTTTGCAGTACCAGTCATCCCACTTAATTTATTATATAATCGGAAAAAGTTTTGGTAAGTAATTGTTGCCATTGTCACTGTTTCTTCTTCAATATCAACACGTTCCTTTGCTTGTAATGATTGTTGCAAACCATCACTATAAGCACGTCCCGGCATTAAACGGCCAGTAAACTGATCAATTAAAATAATTTCATTATTTTGAACAACATATTCAACACCATTTTTAAAAACAAAATTAGTTTTTAAAGCATTTAGGATTAAATGGTATAATTCAGTATTTTTAATATCAAATAAAGAATTAATTGAAAAGATTTTTTCTGCTTTAGTAATTCCTTCTGGAGTTAAATAAACTTGTTTTGTTTCTAAATCAATTTCAAGATCATTATCTCGTGATAATGATTTTGCAAAATGATCAGTTGCTTGATATTGCGGTGTTCGGTTTTGACGTCCCCCCGAAATAATTAATGGCGTTCTTGATTCATCAATTAAAATTGAATCAGCCTCATCAATAATGGCATAATTTAATCCTCGTTGGACTTTCTCGCTGTAAACTTTTACCATATTATCTCGTAAATAATCAAATCCTAATTCAGCATTAGTAGTATAAGTAATATCACAACTATATGCTTCTCTTTTTGCATCTTTAGTAATATCACGAGAATTTAAACCAACTGTTAAACCTAAAAAACTAAAAACTTGACCATTGATTTCTGAATCCCGTCTTGATAAATATTCATTAACAGTAATAACATGAACACCCTTACCAGTTAAACCATTCAAATATGTTGGCATTAAAGCAGTTAAAGTTTTTCCTTCCCCTGTTTTCATTTCAGCCACATCACCTTCATGAAGAACAATGCCCCCAATTAGTTGGACACGATAAGCATGTAATCCTAAAATTCGACGAGCTGCTTCACGGGCAACAGCAAATGCTTCAACTAAAATATCATCTAATGTAGCACCTTCTGCTAACTTTGTTTTAAATTCATTTGTCTTTTCTTTTAATGCATCATCAGACAATGCTTGCATTGTTTCATCTAACGCCATAATTTTATCTGCTATTTTCCCATGTTTTTTTACAATTTTACGATCGCTAACTGCCATTCAACTATCTCCTCTATTCTATATAATTATAAACATTCACATTTATTTTATCATAAAAAACAATAGTTGGCATAGTTGTTCCATTTTGACAAAAAAACGACATTTTGTCGTTTTATTATATTATTTATTTTGAACAGCTTCAATACCATGCAGTGGTTTCCCTTCCATATATTCTAAGCTAGCACCACCACCAGTTGAAATATGCGTAAATTTATCTTTATATCCTAATTGAATTGCCGCTGCAGCTGAATCGCCTCCTCCGATTAAAGTAAAGGCTCCTTTTAGTTCAGCAATTACTTCACAAACAGCTTTTGTTCCAATACTATAATTTTTAAATTCAAAAACTCCCATTGGTCCATTTCAAGCAACCGTTTTTGCATCCGCTAATTCTTTTTTAAATAATTCAATTGTTTTGGGACCAATATCTAATCCCATATAACCATCATCAATATCCAAACCTGTTGTAACTTTTGCTGGTACATCAGCAAATTCAGGTGCTTCTAATGCATCAATTGGTAAAATAATTTTTCCTTTTGCTTTTGCTAAAAAGGTTTTAGCAATTTCAACTTTATCAACTTCTAATAATGAATTTCCAATTTTGTGACCTTGAGCAGCAAAAAAAGTATATGCCATTCCACCACCAATTAAAATCTTATCTGCTTTTGTTAATAAATGTTCAATTACCCCAATTTTATCGGAAACTTTTGCTCCACCAATAATAGCAACAAATGGTTTAACTGGATTGTCTACTCCTTGTGACAACATTTTTACTTCTTTTTCCACTAAAAATCCTAAACATGATTCAGCAATATTTTCTGCAATCCCAACATTTGAAGCATGAGCACGATGCGCAGTTCCAAATGCATCATTAACAAAAACATCACCTAAACTTGCTCAATATTTCCCTAAAGCATAATCATTTTTGCTTTCTCGTTTTGCAGTTGCTTTACCATCACTATCAACACTAATTTGACCATTACTATTAATAATATCAGCAAAGCGTGTATTTTGAAATAAAATTACATCTTGATTATGCATTTCATCAATAGCTTCTTCCAATTGTTTTCCTTCAAAAACATTAATAAACTTAACTGGTTGTCCTAATTTTTGTTCTAATACCTTTGCCACTGGCGCCATATCACGTTTTTCTAAATCATCAACTGTTTTAACTTTCCCTAAATGAGAAAATAAAATTACTTTTGCTTCTTGTGCTAACAAATATTTAATTGTGGGTAAAGCTGCAGTAATCCGATTATCATCAGTAACTTGCCCATCCTTCATTGGCACATTAAAATCAACACGGACTAAAACTTTTTTTCCTTTAACTTGAACATCTTTTAATTCTTTTTTGTTTGTCATAAATCCTTCTCACTTTCTTTTTCATCTTTATCCAATATATATCTTACCGCAAAAAATACCTTTTTAATGACAACTATTAAGGTATTCTAAGGCAAATTGCGCTGCTTTTGCTCCATCATTAATCGCAGTTGCAATTTGTCGTAATGTTGTATTTGTCACATCACCAGCGGCATATAATCCTGGCAATGCTGTTAAACATTTATTATTAACAATAAAATAGCCTTCTTCATTTAAAACTCCTAAGTTTTTTGCAAAATCACTAACTGGAATCGCCCCAATATATGGGAAAATAGCACTAACTGGTAAATTATCAATTTTACCTGTTTTCACATTTTTAATAACAACTGTTGTCACCCGTTTTTCGGTCACATCCTTAATTTCAGTTACTATTGTATCAACAATAAAATTAATTTTAGGCTGTGCTTTTACTTTATTCACAATATTATTATCAGCACGAAATTCATCACGACGATGAATTAGATAAACTTTATTAACAAAGCGCGCTAAATAAAGAGCTTCTTCAAGAGCAGAATAGCCTCCCCCAACAACAACTACATCTTTTTCTTTATATAAAGCGCCATCACAAACTGCACAATATGAAACTCCATGTCATTCTAATTCTAATTCACCAGGCACTCCTAATTTACGTTCAACTGTTCCGGTTGCAACAATAACTGCTTTTGCTAATAAGATTTTTTTTGAAAATAACTCTAATTTAAACAAATTATCTTGTCTTATAATATTTGTCACACGATCAGCAATATATGGGATTTTTAATTTTTGGGTTTGTTCAAACATTTTCATGGCTAATTCATAGCCTTGAATATTATCAAAACCAGGATAATTTTCAATTTCACTTGTCTTTGTTACTTTTCCTCCTGGTGCTCCTTTTTCAATCATTGCAATATTTGCCATTGCTCGTGCAGCATAAATTCCTGCTGTCATCCCACCAGGACCAGCTCCAATAATTAAAATATCATATATTTCATTAGTATTGTTTTTCATATAATCATCCGCCTTTTTTTCATTTTATAACAGCTATCCATTGGGCAAATAATATTAAAATAATACCAATTACAATCATTAAACTAAGAATAACATAATCCAATGTTCGCATATTTTTTAAAAATAAATCATGATCATCTCGTTGTGTTTCTAAAATAATCCGAATGAAATTATAACCAGCAATATACATCCCAGTTTTAATTCCACAACGGAAAATTTTTAAACGATGAGGGTTTTCTATTTTTTCTAATTCTCGGACATCAGCTGTAAAAATTTGTTTTAATCGTGCACCACAATATTTCCAATGTGCTTTCATCACTTGTTTTTTTGTCATCTTATGTTTATTTTTAAAATAAACTTTTTTCAAATTTATTTGTTGTGATAAATTATTAACAACCATTGGATCGGGTTTGATATCATAATATCATTTTGCTCAAACACCTTTTCACGATAACTGCATAAAATCGGGTTCTTCTTTTTTAAACCTTCAATAATAACTATAACGAAATATTAATGGTAATGCAATCACAATTAAGAATCATAATAAAATATTAGCCAATGATTCATATAGAAAAATTGGTTGAAAATATTGCACATTATTAAAATCAGTTGGGTCAACAGGGTTTCCATTAATCCCAATTGCCTCTGTTGGATGAAAATTATTTGGTACCGGAGTTGGGACATATCATTTAAATAAATTATCACGAATAAAACTTGGCAATCACATTAATTGTTCGCGTGCAATTGGTGCTCCTAATAATTCATGATTAAAAAAATTACCTCATCGCCCAATTGCTTGTGCTAACAAAATATTTGGAACAATTAAATCAGCATATACTCATAACGAAATATTATGTTTTCGTGATTCAAAACCAAATCAAATTCAGCCGGCAATTAAACCAAAAATTAGCCCCCCATGAATACTCATTCCTGGTTCTCAGAAAGCAAATAATGTAAAAAAGAAAATTGGATTTTTAACATCATATTTACCAAAAAAACTAGCCCCTAATAAAGCAATCGGTGTAATCACAAAAATTCCTCAGTAAAATCCTTGCGTTGGAATATCACGTTTACGAAAATTAATTCATGATAAAATAATGGTAATTGCAAAACCACAAAAAATTAAAAATCAATAAGGACGAAATCAATTTCCATAAGTATAGTGGGCAATTCATGTTGCTAAATTCACGTTATAAACTCCTTCTCAATTCTATTTTGAATATTCTTTAAAACGATCTTGTAAAATTTGCATCGAAGAAATTCCTGCTTCATCTAATTTTAATTTTGAAACTGCTGTCTCAACTAATTCACTAACATTACGCCCATATGTAACTGGAATTGTTACAATTGGTACCTTTGTATCTAAAATTTTAATATGTTTATACTTAGATCCTAATCGGTCAATTGATTTATATTGTTCATCATTTAAATGAATTAATTCAATTACTAAATCAATTTTTGATTCATCTAATAACACTTGCAAACCATAAATTTTACTTAAATCTAAGATTCCTAAACCACGGACTTCAATTAAATTTTTTAACATTTCATGTGATTGCCCATATAATCTATTATTTCGTTGCTGAATAATAATCCGATCATCACCAACAAACAAATGATTTTTTTTAATTAATTCTAATGTCATTTCTGATTTTCCAATTCCTGATTTTCCTTTTAATAAAATTCCTTTTCCAAAAACATTAATTAATGATGCATGTTCTTCTGTTACTGGCGCGAAATGTTCATCAAAAAATTCTAATACCATTTGATATAAACGACTTGTTGTAATATTGCTTGCACGAACAACTGGACAACTGTGTTTTTCCGCAATTTCTAATAATAATTTATCAGTAAATTTTTCCGTTAAAATAATCATTGGAATATTTTCATTTAAAATATACTCATAGCGCTCTCTTCTTTCTTTTTCACTTAAGGTATTCACAAATAATTGCTCTTTATTTGATAACAAAACTACCCGACGATTACTATTATTTTTTTCAAAATCAAAGCCAGCTAATTCTAATCCTGGTCGATTAAGACCATAAATTTTAATAGGTCGATTAAGACCTTCCCTTCCAACTAACACCTCGTAGCCAAATTTATCAACAAGATCTTTTACAATAAACTTTGTCATTCCCAGTTCCTCCCTGTAAATTAATACTATCACAAATCATTATTCTGCTTCAATTTCAATAATAATATCGCGTAATTCTGCAGCTCGTTCAAAATCAAGTTTTTTACTTGCCTCATACATTTCTTTTCGTAAATCTTGTAGTAATCTTTCTTTAGCTGTTTTATATTCTTTTGATTTTTTATTTTTAATGTTATGTAATTTATCATCTTGACGTTTAATATTAGTATAATCACGAATATTCTTAATAATTGTTGTTGGAGTAATATGATATTTCAAATTATATGCCTCTTGAATTTGCCGACGGCGAGCAGTTTCTCGCATTGCTTTTTGCATTGATTCAGAAACACTATCAGCATATAAAATAACATGCCCAGCCTCATTCCTTGCAGCACGACCAATTGTTTGAATTAAACTTCGTTCATTTCGTAAAAATCCTTGCTTATCAGCATCAAGAATACAAATTAATGATACTTCTGGAATATCAATTCCTTCACGAATTAAGTTAACACCAACAATACAATCATAAACTCCTTTTCGTAAATCCAATAAGATTTGACTACGTTCTAAAGTTTTTAATTCACTATGTAAATATGCAACTTTAACATTTTGTTCTTGTAAGTAACTTGTTAAATCTTCTGACATCCGAATTGTTAAAGTAGTAATAAAAACACGGTCATTTTTTTTCCGACGAATTTTTACTTGTTCAATAATATCATCAATTTGTCCTACTGTTGATTTTACTTCTACGGTTGGATCTAATAATCCCGTTGGACGAATAATTTGTTCAACCACTTCATTATTTACTAAACCTAATTCATAATCACCCGGCGTTGCTGAAACATAAATAACATTTTTTAATTTTTGATTAAATTCATCAAAATTTAAGGGACGATTATCTAATGCACTTTTTAAACGAAAACCATAATTTACTAAGGTTTCTTTTCGACTTCGATCTGTGTTATACATTGCTCGAATTTGTGGCAATGACATATGTGATTCATCAATAATAGTTAAAAAATCTTGGCCAAAAAAATCAATCAAAGTATACGGTGCTTCACCTTCTTCGCGTAAATCTAAATGTCGTGAATAGTTTTCAATTCCAGAACATATTCCACTTTCACGAAGTAAATCTAAATCATATTCAGTTCGTTGTTTTAAACGTTGTAATTCAACAATTTTTCCAGCTGCTTCTAATTCAGATAAGCGAACTTTTAATTCTGCTTCAATTTGTTTAATTGCTTCAGCTAAGCGTTCTGGAGAAGTAATATAATCTTGCGCTGGAAAAATTGTTAATGTTGATAACCGCTGTGTAACATCACCAGTAATTCTATCAATATAAGCTAAATCATCAATTTCATCTCCAAACAAATCAATGCGAATAAAAGTTTTAACATTTCACCCTGGAACAATTTTAATTACATCACCTTTAGCACTAAAACTGCCTGGAATCAATTCAATATCATTACGAACATATCCTGATGATACTAAAAAATTGGCTAAATCTTTTTTACTAATTTTTTGATTACGATTAATTTGCAAAAAAGATTTTTTATATTCATTTGGATCTTGTGCTCCATAAATTGCAGCAACAGAAGCCACGACAATAACATCTTTACGAGTTGTTAAAGCATTAAAAGCACTTAACCGCATCATGTCTAACTCCATATTTTGGCGAGCATCTTTATTAATGTATAAATCTTTTCCTGGCAAATAAGCTTCCGGTTGATAAAAATCAAAGTTTGAAACAAAATACTCAACACGATTTTCTGGAAACATTTCTTTTAACTCAACATATAATTGCATTGCTAATGTTTTATTATGTGCCATCACCAATGTTGGTTTTTGATAATTTTCAATAACATTTGCCATTGTAAATGTTTTTCCAGTTCCCGTTGCTCCTAATAAAACTTGATGTTTTTTATTTGCTAATAAATTGGTAGTTAATTTTTCAATTGCCAGGGGTTGATCACCTGCTGGCAAATAATTTGATGTTAATTTAAACACTATTTCACTACTCCTTTATAATTTTGCTTTTCTATAATTATATCAATCTTCCTTATAATTATTTTAAAAATAAAAAAGTAAAATTCCTTTTACTTTTTTAGCCATTAGTAATATTAGC
>NZ_RXFY01000060.1:0-6688 GCF_044714355.1 Spiroplasma sp. ald
TATTCTTAAAAAATTTAAAATTATTACAGAAAAATATCGTAATCATAGAAAACGATTTAGTTTAAGATTTAATTTAATTGCTTCAATTTATAATTTGCAATTATTATTAGATAGCATAGAAGATGTATTTAAAATTAAATAATTTAAATAAAAAAGTCATTTTTCGTTGTAGGAAAATATTAAATTTTTAAATAAAAGACATAATTAATTAAAATTATAATTTGCTATTAGTATCTTTTTAAAAATATTTACAATTATTTTAATAGGTTATGCAAGAAGTCTATTTAATAGTTTATAAATGTTATTGTGTTGCTGATTACTACTAATAAGAAATATAACAAAATTTAAAACTAAACCTAAATTATTTATTTAATAATATTGGCAAATAAATAACTATTTGTTATTGATTGCTTATTATTTGATTTATTATGTTATCTATTATCTTTTATGGTGGTCTAGATTGCTGACTATTTTTTGATTCTATATTAGGATTGAAAGGAGTAAAAATACTTAATAAGGTCCATAAATATTATTTACAATTTTTATTATATGCTTCTAGATTTTTCTGACAATAGTTTCATTTTTAATTATAAAAAATATCAACTTTTTTCCTAATTTGTCTTTAGTTGGTAAATAATTTGTTAATTTTAACTTGCATTTTAAAAGTAAACTTTATATTATTATTTTAACAACTTTAAAAAGCAATTTTGGATGTTACGGGAATTAGGTGTGAATCCTAGGCTGTCCCAGCAAATGTAAAGTGGATGAAAGCTAACATCATTCCATTGAGAAAATATTTCTTGAGAAGGAATAGTGAGTAAAGTGAAACTAAGCCAGTAGACCGATCTAAAAAAAACATTGGTAAAATATCAATGCTGCACTTATATTTATTATCTCTGGGGTTAGATGATTAATTATTTATTAGTGAAAACTATTAAATAATAATTTGAAAAACGTCAAAAAGCGTTTTTTAGTTGTTAATTTAAAGCAATAATCCTATCAAAAAGTATTATTTAAAAGATAATAAATAATAAAATTAATTAATAATTAAGTTTAATAGCATTTGATTTAAAATGGTTTTATTTTTGCTATTGTCTTAAACTATTAATTAAAATAATCGTAGAAATTAAACATCATTTATGTGGATATGCAACAATATTCTTTTTCGTGTTGTTTAAATATCCTTACTTTTTAAATAAAAATAGCATTGATAGGTATTTATTGGTAATTAAATTAAGCGGAAAAGAGAGGAATAAAAAAATGACACCACATATTAATGCCAAAAAAGAAGAAATTGCAAAAGTTGTTTTAATGCCGGGAGACCCATTACGGGCAAAAACCGTTGCTGAGAAATATTTAACAAATTTAAAATTAGTAAATGAAGTTCGAAATATGTTAATGTATACTGGCAAATATAAAAACATTGAGGTAACAATTGCTGGAAGTGGAATGGGTTGTCCAAGTATTGGAATTTATTCATACGAATTATTTAAGTTTTATGATGTTGATTATATTATTAGAATTGGTTCAGCTGGAAGTTATAATCCAAATATTAAAGTTTATGATATCTTTAATGTTCGTGAAGCATTTGGCGAAAGTAATTATGCAAAAATTGCAGCTAATATTGATAGTAATTTAATTGCTGCAAGTGAAAAATTATTTAATGAAATTGAAACTGTAGCACAAGCAAAAGGAATTAAAACTCACACGGGAATTGCTCATGCAGCAGATGTTTTTTATCGTTATGATGATTCATTAGACTTTACTCATACTCATAAATTAGATGTTGTTGAAATGGAATCATATGCTTTGTTTACTAATGCAATTGTTACGCAAAAACATGCAGCAACATTATTAACAGTTTCTGACCATCTTGTAACTAAAGAAGTTACTACAGCATTGGAACGCCAAAATAATTTTATGACAATGGTTGAATTAGCATTAGATACTGCTGTTCAATTAATGAGTTAAAAACGAAAGGAGCAATAAAATGAAAATTGCAGTCTTTGGAACCGTTGGAGTAGGAAAAACAAAAGTTAGTGAAGAATTATGTAAACAATTAAACTATAATTTATTTAAAGAACCATTAGAAGAAAATCCATATTTTAAAGATTTTTACCAAGATATGGAAGGATTTGCCTTTAAAATGCAAATTTATATGTTAACAACAAGAATTGAGCAATTTTTCAACATTGATAATTTAGAGAATACTGTTTTTGACCGCACAATTTTAGAAGACCCTGTTTTTGTGCGAGTTTCCCACTTATTAAAAATTATGAATGAAATTGATTTTAAAGTTTATAATTGTTTTTTTCAAAATGTTATTGTTCCAATTTTGAAGAAAAAGTTAGGCTTTGATGTCATTATTTATTTAAAAGTTTCAACTGAAAAAGCGGTTGAACGAATTAAACAACGTGGGCGTCAATTAGAATTAGAAACCCCATATTATTACTGGGAAAAGTTAAATGAACAATATGAAATTTTATATCATGAATTAAAAAATGATTATCAATTTATTGTTATTGATGCTGACAGTGATGATTTTTCAGAAAAAATAAGCATTATTATGCAACATTTATTACCTCTTGATAATAAAGTTCCTTGTTTAATTTAAAAAATAATTATTATTAATATTTTAATTTAATAAGGAGGAAATTAAAATGAAAAGCACAAATAATTAATAATATAGAAATAAAAAGTTTAAGTAATTTAAAAATTTTAGGACTAGATCCTATTATTTATAATAAAACTGGCCACCCAGGGATTGTATTAAGTGCAGCACCACTGATGCAAGCAATTTATTTAAATAATTTAATTGCTAATCCAGCAGTACCTGATTGAATTAATCGTGATCGTTTTGTATTATCTCCAGGACATGCTTCAACCTTACAATATGCGATTTTACATTTAGCTAGTTATAATTTAACAATTGATGATTTAAAAAATTATCGTCATATTAATTCAAAAACGCCAGCTCATCCAGAATATGGTGTTACTCCTGGAGTGGATAATTCTTCTGGTCCCCTAGGACAAGGAGTTGGCTATGGAGTTGGAATGGCATTAGCTGAACAACATTTAGCAGCTAAATTTAATAAACCAGATTATAAAATCATTGACCATTATACTTATGTTTTATGTAGTGATGGTGATTTGCAAGAAGGCGGAGCAATTGAAGCAATCCAATTAGCTGGGGTATGAAAATTAAATAAATTAATTATGTTATATGATTCAAATGATTACCAATTAGATACAAAATGTGATGCTGTTTTAAAAATTGATTATCAACGTTTTTTTGAAGCACAAAATTGAAATTATATTCGAATTGAAAACGCAGATGAGGATCTACCAGCAATTCAAAAAGCAATTGAACAAGCGCAAAAATCTGATAAACCAACATTAATTGAATGTAAAACAATTATTGGTTATGGGCATCCAAAACAAGGTTCACCTATGCATTCTTCACCATTTACTCCCGAGGAGATGGAACAAGTAAAAGCATTTTATGATTTTAATCATCCTCAATTTTATGTTGATAATGATGTTAAAAAACATTGACAAAACACTTTTGCTAAACGAGGAGCAACAAAATATGAAGAATGAAAGAAAAAAATAACTGCTTACAAAGCAACATTTCCAAAGAAATATGAAGAATTATTTGTAATTCCATCGGTTGATTTAAAAGCTTTTGAAGCGTTATTAACAACTGATAAAGATAAAAAAGCAGGAACACGAATTATTATGGGTGATGTGTTTAAATATTATCAACAAAAGTGTTTAAATAATATGTTTGGAGGTAGTGCTGATTTGGGAACTGCAACCAAAATTATTGGTTATAATGGTTCATGAACAACATCAACACCACAAAATAATAATGTTCATTTTGGAGTGCGTGAATTTGCTGCCGGAACAATTAGCATTGGTGTTGAATTACACCAAGGTTTGAAAGGATTTAATTCAACATTTTTAATTTTTGCTGACTATATGAAACCATGTATTCGAATGGCTTGTATTCAAAACTTACCCGTAATTTTTGCTTTTTCACATGATTCAATCGGTGTTGGTTTTGATGGAAAATCACATCAGCCAGTTGAACAATTAGCAATGCTACGAAATTGTCCGAATTTAAATGTGTTTCGTCCAGCGGATATTAAAGAAGCAATTGGATGTTTGAAAGCAAGCGTAGAAGCAAAAAGTGCTTCATCAGCTTTAATATTATCGCGACAAGATACCCCATATCAATTAGCAGAAACATGTTGAGAACAAACGTTAAAAGGGGGATATATTGTTGTTGCTGAAGATGAGACAAAACCATTGGAGGCAATTATTATTGCAACAGGAACTGAAGTAGCACCAGCAATTGTTGCAGCTAAGACAATTAAGAAAAATATTCGTGTTGTATCAATGCCCTGTGTTGAATTATTTGAACAACAGTCAAAAGCTTATCGGGAAAAAATTGTACCAAATAATATAACAAAAGTAATTGCAATTGAATTTTCAAATGATTATGTTTGATATAAATTTGTTGGTAAAACTGGATTAATGTTAGGTGTTGATGATTATGGTTTATCGGGAAGTGCAGATGCTGTTATTAAGTATAAGCAATTAGATCAAACTTCTATTATTAATAGAATTACAGCATATTTAGGAGAATAATGATTACATTAGAAAAACTATTAGAGTATAAAACTTTTTATGTAATTCGAAATCATAATTATGTTGTTGCTCAACAAATTTGTGAACAGTTAATTAATTTACAAGTTAAATGTTTAGAATTAACTTTCACAATTCCTAATGTTGCAGAATTAATTAGTTTTGTTCGTAACAAGTATCCAACAATTTTAGTTGGAGCAGGAACAGTTTTAACATTAGAACAAGCAATGCAAGCAGCAACAGCCGGAGCTCAATTTTTAGTAGGTCCAGTTTTTAACCAAGCAGTTAGTGAATATTGTCATCAAAATAATTTATTGTATATTCCGGGGGCAATGACACTACAAGAAGTTAATAATATTGTTAATGCTAAATGAGAAATTATTAAAATTTTCCCAGCAACAGCATTTAAATTAAATTTTATTCAAACAATTAAAACATTTTTTCCAACAAAAGTTTATATGGCTTCAGGAGGAATTAATTTAACAAATTATGAAGAAGCAAAAAACTTAGGATATGATTTAATTGCTGTCGGTGCTTTTATCACTGGTGATATTAATAGTACAGGTCTTGATATGGAAAAATTTAAAACATTTGAAACAATAATTAATCAATAAAGGAGAAAAAATAATATGAGAGATAATAAAAAAGTAATTTACAATGCGGGTAGTATGTTTACTGAGGCCCAATGAAACACAAGAAAACGTGAAGGAGATATGTTGCGTGAAATGTTTCCAGACTTTATTATTGGAAATCCAGTTGATTTTGAAACAAATCAAAAAGAACGCCCTACAAATAAAGCAATTTTTGAATTAGATTATGTTGGTTTAACTGAAGCAGATTATGTTATTTTAGAATTAGATGGTTGAGATTCAGGAACTCATATGGAATTTGGTTTAGTAGTTGAACAAGCAATTCATAATAAAAATAAATATTTATTCCCAATTATTTCTGACTTTCGTTTACATCAAGGAATTTTAAAAGGAGAATATCCTGGTTTTGGTTTAAACGAAATGATTACAGGAGCATTATATTATGAACCATTAAATAATGGTGATGTTCCTCAAATGACATTATGTAATTCGCATAAATTAGCTTGTGAAGCAATTAAAGCTATTGAAACTGGAAGAATTGAAGAGTATCGAAAAAAATATGATATTAAAGATATTTTTAAAGAAAGAGAAGATACTTTATATCATGGTTTTGATTTTTTTATTTAAATTAATTAATAAATTAATGAAGAGTTATATGATTTATAACTCTTTTTATTATGCTGTGAAATTAATAGAAAAGAATTATAAAAAAATTATTGGATATAAAAAATAAATAGTTAAAGAATAATAACCATTTTATTATTTAATTACTTGCATTTTTTTATAATTTAACCGTGTCAAATTTTAAAACTTTAATGTTTGATTACAACTTTTATAATGAAAAAACTAATTTATATTAATAAAATATTTATTTACAAGAAAGGGTGTCAGATTCAAATGGATACAAATTATGTACAAAATGAACAAGAGAATGTTCAAACCAATGTTATTCAAAATAAAAAGCCAGATAATTTATGTCGAGCAGGATGTATTATAGCAATTGTTATATCATCGTTAGCATTGATAGGTTTTTCAATTGGTGGTTTAATATTATTAGTAACAGGCACTATGAGTTATGGTTTTTATATGGTTACTGGGATTTTTTATTTAATAATTGCTGGAATCGAAATAATACCAATTATTATGTGTGATAATGTTTTAAAAGGAAAAGCAGAATCAAATCGGACGTATAAAAAAATGGGGTTTTGGAAAAAAACTCGGAAATTGAATAAGAATAATAAATTAAACCATTTACTAAAATGGTTTTTTTATTTGTAAAACCAAAATTATTAATTGATTCAGAGAAAGGACAGTATCTTAAATATTTATAAAAAAACTATAACAACTTTTTGATACCCTCTTTAAGTTGTTTATACATTAGACTTCTTGCATAACCTAGTTATTTTAAAATTCCTATAAAATATATTTAAAATAGAAATTATAGGAAT
>NZ_RXFY01000061.1:0-6646 GCF_044714355.1 Spiroplasma sp. ald
ATTTGCTATTAGTATTTTTTTAAAAATATTTACAATTATTTTAATAGGTTATGCAAGAAGTCTATTTAAAAATATTTTCTGTAAAACCACTATTAACTTGCAATTGAGCCCAATATTTATCAGCTGGTTTAAACATAGTTTCATCACCATGCAAATAATTTAATTTAATGGTCATACCATTTTGGTATAATTCTAATGCTTTTGTATTAATATTATAAAATTTATTATTTGTAACAGATAAATTCACCATGCTATCATAACGATATTGCAATTTATAAAGATCTTTATCAATATCTTTATTATTATCAAATCATTCTTGTGCTTTTTCTTGACAAACTGCTAATGTGTCAGAATTAAAATATTCAACAGTTGGCGAAGTTAATAAGTTATTTTCATCAGTTCCTTGTTTCTGAACAACATAGGCAATACAAGGTGGTCTATCATTGTCAACAATTGCCATAGGAATATTACCAATTTTTGTTAATGGGTTTCAAAAAGCTCAGCAACAAATAAAACCATACAAAAAAAGCACAAAACAAATTAGCATATACTTAATTATTTGTAGTAAATTTTTTGCTATTTTTTCTTTTGCCTCTGTTCTGAAAACATTAATAAATCTTGGATTTTGTTTCATAATGTCATCCCTTAACTTTTTTTACTGCCTATGATATATATCATATTAATTATATACGAAAAAAGAAAAAATACTCACAAAAGTAAGTATTTTTTAATCAATAACAAATGGTAATAAAGCCATTTGACGAGCTCTTTTAATTGCTGTTGCTAACATTCTTTGATTTTTAGCAGTTGTTCCTGTTACTCGTTTTGGCAAAATCTGCCCATTACCAGAAATAAATTTTTTTAATAATTCAATATCTTTATAATCAATGTATGTTATTTTATTTTTTGTAAAATAACATTGTTTTTTAAAACGTTTAAATTTTGGATTCATTTTCTTTTTCCTTTCTTTTTAATCTCATAAAATTGCATCATCGCCATCAAAAGTAATATTATTATCATCTTGTGGTTCTGGTTGTTCAGAAGTTGTGTTAGAAAAATCATTAGCAATTGGCATTGATGGACCACCAATGTTAGTAGCAGCACTAGCACCTTTTGAATCTAAAAAAGAAACCATATCAGCAATTACTTGAACAATTGTTGTAACTTGACCATTAACATTATCACTTCTCGTTTGTAAACGTCCATCTAATGCAATTAATGATCCTTTTTTTAAATAATGGGCCATATTTTCTGCCGTTTTATTCCAAGCAAAACAAGGAATAAACGAAGCTTGGTTATTAAAACTATTATTTACTGCTAATGTAAAAGCAACAAATGGTTTACCATTAACAGAATTTTTTAATTCTAAATCACGGGTTAGTCTTCCTACTAATGAAACTCGATTTAACATAACTCTTGTACACTCCTAATTTTTTATTCTTTTGTTTCAGTTGGTGCATTTTCTGGTTTTGATTCTTCACCTTCTGAACGTTGTTCATGACGTTTATAATCAGTTTTTTTATTCCCTGGTCTACGATCACGGTCTGGTTTATCATTCTTAACTTCTGTTTTTGCATAAACAGTTGATTGAATATATCCTTTTTCTTTTTCTGTATTAATTACTAAAATTCGTAATACATCTTGTTCAATATGACTAATTCGAACAAATTCATCAATGTTTTCTGATGTTGTATTAACAATTAATACTCCATAATATCCTTTTTTTTTCTTTTTAATTGGATATACTAAATCTTTAATTCCTCATTTTCCGTGTTCTTCTATTTTTCCCCCATTAGCTTCTAAAATTTGGTGTAATTTACTTTCTAATTCATCCAAATTAGTTGCTTCGGGATTTAATATATACATAATTTCATATTTACGCATTTTATTTTCCTCCTTTTGGTCTAGGTCCTATTCGGACAAGGAGCTAATAATTATAATTCAAGCATTATTAACTCGCCAATTATTATACCTTATATTTCCTTTAATTGTAAGCGTTATTTTAATAATTTTAATAATTTTAAATCATCAACATAAGTTAATTTAATATTTTGTTTTTCACCATAAATTGTATGAATTTTTGTTTCTGGTGAAAATAACTCTACTAAATAACTATCATCATAAATTATTGTTCTATTTTTAGTTTGAAAATATCTGTCATAAACTTGATATAATAATCTTGCTTTAAAAACTTGTGGCGTCTGAATTGTAAAATATTCTTCTCGAGGTAATGTTTTTTCAATAAAATTATTTTTAACTTTTTTAAGGGTTTCAGTAATTGGTAAAATTGGAATTAGCACTTCATAATTTTTTTGTTGAAAAACTTGATTTAATTGATTAATAAAAGTTAAACTAGTAAAACAACGCACACCATCATGAATCATTATAATTTCATTACTAATTTTATAATTAATTAAACATTGATAAATCGTATCAACTCGTTCTATGCCACCCATAATAAATTGGATATTTTTTGCTTGATAATTTTTTTTCAATAAAAAAGTTAAAATTTCTTCATTAACACCAACAATAATTTCTGTACAAAGTGGATCACTTAAAAATAACATTAATGTTTGTTCAATAATAGTTTGTTTATTATCAAGTTGATATAGCAACTTATTGTCTTTCTGATTAAAACGTGATGACTTCCCAGCTGCAACAATAATTACCGTATAATTTTTCATTTATAAAATTTCAATTCCATTTTTCTTAACATATTCTAAAAAATCATCACTTCAAACCGAAGCAATAACTTCACCAATATGTTGTTTTTCTAATAAAAATAAATCTAATTGTGACTTAAAAAGTCCGAACGAAAGTGTCACTGGTAAGTCATTTGTTGCTACTTTTGCATCATATTCTGTTCTTAATTTACTTGTTTCTTTTGTTACTGCTAATTGACTTTTTAAAACATCACGATTAACAGTAGCAGCACAATAACCAATACAAATAGCTTTTTCTAACACAAAATCATAAACAAAAATTTTCGCATAGAGTTCCCAATTAAAAACATCTTGCGATTCACTAATTTCAATCGTATTATTAGTAATACTATTTTTTAAACCATAGAGGATTGTAGCACCATTTTCTCTTGTATAGCGGTTCAAGCGTTCTTGATAACTTAATAATCGCATTGCTTTTTGTAATTCAATTTGACTTGTTCAATTTAATTTTTTCTTAAATTTCTTATTTAATTGCGGAAATTTTAATAATAAAATGTCTTCTACATTACTAACAATATTAGTTGCTTTATCAATTGTTTGTTTAATTTTTAATAATGTAATGTCTTTTTCTTCTAATAATAAATCAAATCCAATTTCGCTAAAACTTACTGCTTGGCTATTTGATTGCTTAATATCACGACGCAAAACCATTGCCGTTGTTAAAATTCCTTCGTTTTCTAACAATTCATGTTGTTTAATTGCATTTCGTCGCCATTTATTGTGTGACTGTAATATTTCACCAACCAAATTAGTTGGTGAAATATCAAAATCAATTGGCCGTTCTGTCATTCGAAAATCATCATTAAACCCTTTTTCTTCTGTAGTAATTAAAGGCGCATCAACTTTTAATAAATTAAATTGAATAATAAAACGACGAACTAATTCACGTTTAATTAAACTAATTGCTTCTACTGTTTCACGTAATGTTAAAATTGAACTATAACCAATTTCAATACCAAATGCCATACAATCACCTATTTTCTTCTTGGTCGCATGTGGGGAAATAATAATACATCTTTAATTGAATCTTGTCCTGTTAATAACATAACTAGGCGATCAATTCCAATTCCTAAACCACCTGTTGGTGGCATTCCATATTCCAATGCTTCAATAAAATCAATATCTAATTCTTGTGCTTCATCATTACCATTATCACGTTCTGCTAATTGACTAACAAAACGCTCATATTGTTCAACTGGATTGTTTAATTCTGAATAAGCATTTGCATATTCACGCCCTTTAATAAATAATTCAAATCGATCAGTAAATCTTGGATCTTCTGCATTTGTTTTTGCCAATGGAGAAACTTCAACGGGATGACCATAAATAAATGTTGGTTGAATTAATTTATCTTCCACAAATTCTTCAAAAAACAAATTAATAATATGTCCAACAGAAGTATGAAATTTTTCAATTGGTAGTTTTTTTTCTTTTGCAATTTTCTTTGCTTCAGCAAAAGTCATTGGTTTTCAAAAATCAATTCCCACTAACTCTTTAATTGCATCAACCATATGTCAACGTTTTCATGGCTGTTTGAATGAAATCATTACTCCATCGTATTTTGTTTCATCTTTATTTAAAATGTTTTTTGCAATGTAGCAGATAGTATCCTCTGTTAATTGCATCATAAAATTCATATCTTGATATGCAACATAAATTTCAACTGTTGTAAACTCTGGATTATGGCGTATATCCATTCCTTCATTTCTAAATAATCGTCCTATTTCATAAACTCCCTCAAAGCCACCAACAATTAACCGTTTTAGAGGTAATTCTGTTGCTACTCGTAGATAAAAATTCATATCTAATGTATTATGATGAGTTATAAATGGTTTTGCCGCTGCGCCACCATGAATAGGCTGTAAAACAGGTGTTTCAACTTCTAAATATCCCTTACTATTAAAAAAATCTCGCATTAAAGCAATAATCTTACTACGCTTAATAAAAATATCTTTTGTTTCCGCTGATGTAATTAAATCAACATAACGACGACGATATTTTTCTTCAATATCAGTCATTCCATGATATTTGTCAGGTAATGCACGCAATGCTTTTGCTAATAAAACAAATTCTTTAACTCGCACTGTTAATTCCCCAGTGTTTGTTTTCATCATTATTCCAATAATTCCGATAATATCTCCTAAATCAAAATTAATAAATTCTTGATATTTTTCATCACCAACTTCATCATTTCGAACATAAATTTGAAAAATTCCATTTTGATCTTGTAACGTTACAAAACTAGCTTTTCCTGCTTCGCGAAATGTTTTAATTCGACCCGCAATTTTAACTATTATATTATCACTACTTGTGGCTAATTTCTCTTTTGATAAATGATTAAATTGTTCATTAAGTTCTTTACTTGTATGTGTTCGGTCAAACTTGGCAATTACAAAAGGATTATGTCCATCGTTAACTATTTTTTTTAATTTATCACGTCTAATTTGCTCTTGTTCTGTAAAATTACGTTTCTCCATTTTAATTCTCCTTTTTACTATTTAGCAACACTAATATTACTATTATAATAATAGGCAATATATTCATTAACAAACATTTTTAACTCAAATATTGTATTTATTTGCATTGCCCGAATTTTATAATTAGTAGCTTCTGGCTTTCCTTTAAAATAAAAGGCTAAATTTTTCCGCATTTCACTCGCTGCAACTCGTTCTCCCTTTAAATTTAATAATAATTCTGCATGGCGGAAAATAATATTCCGCCATTCATCTAATGGTGGTTGCTCAATTTTTTCACCAGTATCTAAAAAATGTTGAATCTGTTTAAATACTCATGGATTTCCTTGTGCTCCTCGTGCTAACATAATTGCATCACAACCAGTCTCTTTTAACATTCGTTTTGCATCTTCACAAGTAAAAATATCACCATTCCCAATTACTGGAATTGCAACATTTTCTTTTACTTTCCTAATTCAATTTCAATCAGCTTTTCCAGAATAAAATTGATTTCGTGTTCGAGCATGAACTGCAATTGCTTGTGCTCCTGCTTGTTCACAATATTTTGCAATTTCAACACAATTAATATTCTCTTCATCTCAGCCAATTCGAATTTTAACAGTTACTGGTTTAGTAACATTTTCAACCACTGCCTTAACAACTTCATAAACGAGTTGAGGATGTTTTAATAAATATGACCCTGCTTGTGACTTAATTGCAATTTTTGGTGCAGGACAACCCATATTAATATCAATAATATCACATTCACTATGTTGATCAACATATTTTGCTGCTGCAACAAAAGTTTCCATATCTGTTCCAAAAATTTGCATTGAAATTGGATGTTCTAATTTATTTACCTCAATCATTTGTAAAGTTCGTTCATTTTTTTGTAAAATTGCTTTATCACTAACCATTTCAGCATAAACCAATCCTGCTCCTAATTCATGACAAATAATTCGGAATGCTTCATTTGTAATTCCGGCCATTGGTGCTAAAAAAACTTGCCCTTTGATTTCAATATTTCCAATTCTCATTTTTCTAATTCCTTCTTTAATTAACAGTCATTAGATAAATCTTAATCAAAAATAACAATAAATTCAATAAAAAAACTATTTTTAAGGCTAATTATTCCTTATTATAGTTCATATATGATATTACAAAAAAAGTTTCTCAAAAATGAGAAACAAAATATTATTTTCGGCCATGTGGTTTGTTGCAATCACATTCAAAACATTTATGGTCACTGTTTGTACCTGAACATGAACATTGACAAGCATGGCAAGATAACCTACAATCTGTCATCTGAATTTCCTCCTTACAAAAATATTGCTTAATAAATATTACTTGTAGGTTGTATGTATTATTTAAGGGTTTTAATTAATATCTTAGAAATTGTGGAATAATATACCACTTACTTATCTAAATTGTATTACTTTTAATTTTATTGTCAATAATATTTTAGTATTT
>NZ_RXFY01000062.1:0-6596 GCF_044714355.1 Spiroplasma sp. ald
TTTGCAATTATTATAGATAGCATAGAAGATGTATTTAAAATTAAATAATTTAAATAAAAAAGTCATTTTTCGTTGTAGGAAAATATTAAATTTTTAAATAAAAGATATAATTAATTAAAATTATAATTTGCTATTAGTATCTTTTTAAAAATATTTACAATTATTTTAATAGGTTATGCAAGAAGTCTATTAAATATAAATTCAAAATGTCGGAAATTACTGCTCTAAAGCCCTTATTTTATAGGGGTCTGTTTTTTTAACCCCTTATGTTTATTGGGTTTTTTTGATGTTGAGTTGTGTTAGTTAATTAAACTTAATTTTACATTAATTTAGGAATAATGTTATAATAATATGAGCAAAATATAATGAAAGCTATAAAGGTGATGGTAATGAAAATATATGTTCTAAAAAAATATCAAAAATTTATTAATATTTTCTTTATTATTTTTCTTGCTTATATTTTATTTTCATCATCGTTTTCAATTATTGATATTGCGGGTAATTATAGTTTTTTAAATATTACATTAAATTTATTTTATCTTATTTGATCAAGTTTTATTTTTCTCTTTTTTATGGGAATTTTAGTTCAAATTTTGATTAATTTTAAACAATTAAAAAAGACAACAATTTCAGCGTGGAAATTAATTTTATTTTCTAATTGACAAATTATTATTTTATGACTTTGTAATATTGTTTTAATTTCATATATATTATTTTTTGGTTATACTTCAATAATTTTTCAATTGCAAAATATAATTGCATATGAAACAATATATTCTTTTTTAGTTATTTTATGCTATGTTTTTTATGCAATTTTTACTATTAGTTTTATTGTAATGCTAATATTGTTTCGCTTATATATAGGTTATTTAAAAAACATTAATGATGTGATTGCTTCTAGTTACTATACATTTTGTAAATGTACTTTAACTAGTATTGTTATTCCCCAACAAAGTCAATTAACAATGTCAATTTTATTAATAATTTATCCAAATTATAATTTTAATCAATGATTTATTAAAAAAACTAGTATTGTTGATAATCTTCGTAAAACAGAATTATTAACACAATTTAAAAAACAAACAACACCACCTAATCTTTATTTTAACTAAATTCAAATATTAACAAAAGAGAAGAAGAAAGAATGTGGAAAAATGACAGGTTTTAAGTTATTATTTAAAAACAATTTTAAAAACACGGTTAAAAATAAAATTCAATTTTTTGGTTTAGTTGTTTTAGTATTTTTGACTAGTTTTATTTTTACAATTATTGAAGTTTCTAAACAACGAGTAGAGAATAATTATAATACTTTTATTTCTGAACAATTAAGTAATCAACATGATTTTGTTGTTAGTTTTACTAATACTACTTATGTTAAAAATTCAAATGGGGAACCAGATCAGTTTGAAAAAATTACAGATAGTGGGGTTCGTCAAAATGCAATTTTAGAATTTATTAACGAGCAATTAAAAAATCGAAATGAACATTTTATTTATAATCGTGTTGAAGCACGAACATTTAGTTTGGGAAAAAATAAAGTTATTAAAGTAGTAACATTAAATCATTATCAAGAAATTGATAAATTTATTGTTGCTAATGGAATGCCGTTAAGTTTTTATATGAAATATTTATTATCGATTAATGAAGAAACAATGCATTGGATTTATTTGACGCCTGAGTTTGCTCATAAAAATAATATTAAAATTAATGATATTATTCGATTACAACCCGATAGATATGGAACAACAATTAAAGTTGCTGATAGTGAATTAAAAGGTGTTGATTTAACTTCATATGAAAGAGAAGATATTAATAAATGATTGCCAAAATCACCATATTCAAATGAAAATTGGTTTCGAGTGGTTGGGTTTGGACAATCAGCGGATTATGTTACACCAATTATTGATACAGGACATCCGTTTTCAAATATGAAAAATGAAGGAATTGCATATTTAGATCCGCGATTATTTGGCTTAGTTGAAGATACAGTTGAAGATACAGCTGGTAATAAATATCCTGTAACAAAGTTAGATTTAACAAAACAAATTTTAATTCCAGAAAGTCAATTAGAACGAGAAATTTATTATGTTGGAAAATTTCAACAGACAAAAGTTGACCAAATGCGAAGTAATTATAGTCAAACAATTAATAATTATTTAAATACTGACCAGGGAAAACATATTGGTTTAAATGGATATTATGTTAAAACACTATCAACTGGTTTACCAATTGCTACGTTTCGGACAGATAATCGTTATGAATTTGCAAAACGAATTACATATTTTACGTCAACATTAAGTGCTTTTATTAGTGGTTCTTATATTTTAATTACAATTTTACTAATTATTTCGTTCTTTGTATTAATTTTAGTTGTTCGTCGACAAATTGATGCAACTGGCCCACAAAATGGATTGTTACGAGCATTAGGATATCGTCGTCGTGTATTAACCTTTAGTTATATTTCCTATCCATTAATGATTGCATTAATTGGGGGAATAGTTGGTTATGGAACGGGAATTAGTGGCCAATTTACTGTTAAATATTTATTTGGTTCATATTTTAATTTACCATATGGAAATTTTGTATTTGCACCATTAGCATTAGTAACTTGTATTTTATTTATTTTTGCTTTACTAACTTGTGTCACAATGATTAGTGGAACAATTATGATGGTTTCAAGAACACCACTACAATTAATTCGTAAAGAAAAAACATTTTCACATGGTCGTTTTAAAAAAAATGTTTATAAAATGTTTGCAATTCGCAAAACATTTGATGCACGATTTCAAGCAGTACAATTATCTAATTCAATTGGAAAAATGGTAGGGGTATCTTTAACAATGATTATTAGTACCATTATGATTACGATGTCAACAACAATTCCAATTATCTTACAAAATAATATTCGTTATTCATACGAAGGAGATAATTATAAAACCCTAGTTGAATATAATAGTCCGATTTATAATTTACCAACAAGTTTTTTGCGAACATATGATCCAAGTCAAAAACCATGAGATAGTAAAAACAGTCTTTTAACTAATACAAATATGACAACAGATTTTAATCAATATCTTACTGATTTTGAAACAGGGCAAATTAATTCTGAAAATTTTGCTCCAACTTATCAAGCAGATGATATGCGGTCATTGTTATATCGTAATATTTCAAAAGAATTTTTGCAAAGTAATAAATTAACTTCAAGTGATCCGGGTTTATCCAAAGCAATTTGTAGTACGACATGAGGTGATTACAATGATTTTGCTCTAAATCTTTTAACAAAATCAACCATTGAACAATATTTGCGAACAACAGAAACAGCTCGCGAACATATTGATATTTTAGAAAAATATCGATTATTTTATTGAAAATATAGGGAAACTGTTGGTTTAAACATTAAACGTGCAGATTATTTTGATTCACGAGGAAATTTAAATCTAAATGATAAGTTAAGAAACAATATTTTTACCCAAAGTGACTATAAACAAGATTTTGGAGAAGGAAATCCAACGATTACATTAGCTAATAATCATTTTCGTCCAGCATTAGAACAACCATTGTCGGTATCGTTTTATGATGTTTTAAATTCAGCAACAGGAAATGAGTTTAATACACGTTTAAAAAAACCAATGTATGATTTATATAATTGAATTTATTCTTACTTTGTAGAAAATGTTAATCAATGTTTTATTCAAAGAGTATATTCACGTTCTCCGCAAACTGTTCGGTTAAAAATGCAAGAAGCATTTAATCAAAACAATGGTAATTTTAATTTAACCTTCGGAGTAATTCCGTTTAATCCATTAACAGATGATCGGGGAACAATGATTAATGCTGAATTAAATAGTATTGAGTTTAAGATTTACGGAATTAATCGTACATTTAAAAACCAAGCATTAACTAATAAAAATGGTGCGAATTTAAATGAAAAATTATTTACAGCAAGTAATAATATTGTTTTAAATGAATCATTAGCTAAACGCTTAAATGTTACAGTTGGAAATCAAATTAGTCCGTATTTGATTCGCAAAGCATTAGTTGATAGTAATCAAGGTGTTACTTCTGATCAAATTTTACAAGGTTGAGATGGAAGTGATGTAACAGGTGATGATGCTCAAGCACAAGGGCGAGTTGGTAAATTAATGTTTAATGGTGATAATAAATATAAAAATAAGGTTATAGATGAAAATAATGAATATGTTTTAGAAAGTAAAATTGATGCACTTGACCCAAATTTTACAAAACCAACAATTTTAAACGATAAAATTGTTGATGGAAGTTATCGAGTAAATAATCAAATGAACAATCAAACTTTTACAGTTGTTGGTATTACTAATCAATATGGTTCACCACGAGCTTGAATTAATGAAGATAGGGCACAACAATTACTAGGATATGATAAAACACGGAATTATTTATTACAATTGTTTTTAAATGAATGAATGAATTCATTTATCAGGAAGAATCCTGAATTAACACCATCAAGAAAAGAAAGTTTAAACTTGTTAGAAAAATTTATTAAAGACCATTCAAGTACGCCTGTTAATAACTTATGAAATAAGTTTGTTGAATATTGAAGCGTACATCAAAGTGCAGTTAATTGAATTGCTGTCTTTGAAAATGAATATCCGATTTTTAATTATAAAATTTCTAATAGTGCTAAAATTGATGATATTGAAACAGGACTAGGAACAAGTCAATTATTTGGTGACTATAGTTTTTATGATTTAAATGGTGGTATTAGAAGTGAAATTTCTTATCCACCATATGCAAATAGTACTTTTGGCAGTTTAATGCCAATTGCTTCAGCACAAGCAATTTTAGGAAATATTTCAAAAGCAGTTAATGGGATTATCTTCTTTATTATTGGAATTTCGTTTGTACTAAGTTTTATGATTATTATTTTAACAAGTAATATTGTTATTGCAGAAAACCAAACAATTATTGCAACAATGAAAGTATTAGGATATCGAAATCGTTATATCACAAAATTAGTTATTGGAATGTATATTCCTATTATTGTAATAATGACAATTGCCGGTTTTGGCTTTGGATGATTATTCTTAATTATTTCTAATATGATATTAATTCGAATTGGAATAGTTTTACCACTGTTTATGAATGTCATGATTCCATTTATTGCAATTGGAAGTGGATTATTATTATACTTTATTGCATATTTAATTAGTTGATTCAATATGAATCGAATTAATCCATTGATTGCAATTATGAATGCGGATTAAGGAGGAATTAAAATGAAAAAATTATTAGCAACTATTGCCGTTGGAATTCTAGTTTCAGGACCAGTAATGTCTGTAGTTAGTTGTACTAAAAATGATAATTGAAATAATATTCCAGTTGATCCACCAGTTTTGCCAGTTGAAGTAACTGGTTTTGTTGGAGTTGATTTTAAAACAATTGATCCACAAAATAATAAACAAACTATTCCTGAATTATTCCAGCAATTAGCACAATTGTTTCAAGGAACAAAATGAAACTTTGATCAGTTAATAAAAAATTATAAATTTAATAATCAATCAAAACCAATTGATAAAATTGATTTGTATCGTAATGGTCAATATGAATTGAACTTTAGTGATGAAACAAATTTAAATACAATAAAAATTAATAAAACAGTAACAACTTCAAACCATTTAGCTGATAAAGTAAAGAGTATTGATTTAGGACAAATTACTGATGCACGACCAAAAACAATTTTAATTGCCACTATTTTTAACAATATGCAACTTATTTCAGAATTAGATAAGTTTGGTGAGTATTTTATTGGGCCACAAACATCAGAAATATGAAACCGACAAATTGATAAAGTTGATAAAATTATGATTGAACCTGATCAAACTGGAGCAACTTTAATTTCAGGAAAAGACCATTGATCAGAAGATAATAACCCAAGAACAGATTATTATGGTTCAGTTAAAGTGTCTTTTTCTGTTGTCCCACCTGAACCTCCAATAGTAAAAGAGGATTTATGACAAATGAAGTTAACAACAAATTTAGATAAATTACCAAAAGTAACTATTTTACAAGTAATGATGATGTTTATTAGTGTTTATTTTGTTAGCCAGTTAAGTCGACTAAGTGCTTTATTAAATGATTTATATTTAGAAATTAACCCTGATAACAAAGGTGGAACGATTACTGCTTATGATAAATCAGAATACTATACTGGTAGTGTTAACATAAGTTTTAGTTAATTACATATTAATAAAAACCGCTAATTAGCGGTTTTTATTTGTGATTTTTATTTTAGTGGTTAATAAAAATTATTTGCAGTAATTTTATAATTATGCAATTTATTATTTATTTTTAATTTAATAATATGATATAACTAAATGCCTTTTTTAGAATAAATGTGGTATAATTATAACAGAAAAAATGGTTCCATAAGAAAATTTTATGATGTAATAATTATAAAATGTATTAAATTATTTTAAATTAATTAGACTTCTTGCATAACCTATTAAAATAATTGTAAATATTTTTAAAAAGATACTAATAGCAAATTATGATTTTAATTAATTATGTCTTTTATTTAAAAATTTAATATTTTCCTACAACGAAAAATGACTTTTTTA
>NZ_RXFY01000063.1:0-6321 GCF_044714355.1 Spiroplasma sp. ald
TTATCAAATTTCATAATTTTAAATTCCTATAATTTCTATTTTAAATATATTTTATAGGAATTTTAAAATAACTAGGTTATGCAAGAAGTCTATTATTAGAAATTTTAATTGCATTACGAGAAATATTGTCAAGCCCTTCAATTCTTGTTTGAATATATTGTTTTTCATTAAAACTAAATGGAGTATTACGACTATGATTAGGAACTTCATTAAAGGTTAGATTTTGAACAAAAATAGAACTTGCAATAATGCAGAAAGTATATATCTTTTTCATTGTTAATTTTTCCCACTTCCATAGCAATTAATTTTATTTATCATAAATTAGGCTAACACAATATCTATATATTTAGTTTAACAAAAAATTAATAAGAAATTAATAAATTTAAAAAAATGTTATTTAATTAAATAACATTTTTTATTCCATTGTAATATTTATTAATTTATTCTTTTTAATTTTTCAAATCCCTATTCCAATTACTGAAATTAAAATAAAACCAATTGCTAATGTTGCTATTGAAACAACATAAGATGAAAAGGAAGGAATTAATAACATTCCGGTACTTTTAAAAACAATATAAGCAATGACATTCCATAATAATTGGGCAATAACATAACTTAAAACATAACCTAAAACAATTGCAAATAAGTAAAATCCTAAAACAATTGCAATAATTTTTCATGTTGGATATCCAAGGACTTTTAAAGTTAAGATTGTACGGCGATTTTCATCAAGCACCATAGCAATTAAGACTGATAAAATTAAAGCAACAATGACAATTATTAATCCTTCTAAAACATTAAGAACATCCCGGACAGTTCGCATTCCTTGTGAATAATTTTCTCGTAAAGTATCAAATGGTCATATTTTGTTAAGGCCATTTAATAATTTTAAATTTGTTCTTAAGTCTAATGCATTTTTAAGATCCGGTTTTTTATTATTATCAAACATTGTAAAATTATAATTATCGTTTAATGAAAATGACGAAATAATACGATAAGGCTGCAAGGTTACTCCCAATGGACTAGCTCCTGATGCAACAACATTATAATAAGAATTTGGTAAAAATTGTTCTCCTTTTTTAGTTAAATTAACTCATTGGTTCATAACCGTAACTAATGAATCTTGATTCATATAAATATTCGCTGAACTAATATCAGCATCATTTGAACCAATCACTTTAAAAGCAACTGGAACATACCCAATAGCATTTGTAATTCGAACATTTAATTTAAAAATATCCCCCGAAACTAAATTCATCGATTGATAAACCCGTTTTGCTAAAAGAACTGGTATTGGTTCATTAATTGGAACATTTGGGTCATTCCCAGTAGGGTCTGAACTAATTTTATAGCCAAAGACTTCTTTTTGGGCAATATCACTTGGTGTCGTCTTAGAACGATAATTCAATAATTGATTACGCTCTGTTTCATCACTTGTTAACCCAACAACATTTAATTGTGAAACTGGATTTTTTGAATTTTTAGTATCATCTGGACTTCAACCTGCTGATAAGAAAACATACGGGAAATCATAATTTTTATCATAAACCATATATGGTCCTAAATAAATATCTGGGTATTGACCATTAGTTGTTGTACTTAAACTATTAACCAAATTAATTCCACTAATAATTGTTTGAATATCAGCTTCATTTATTCCTTTTTCAATTAAAAATGGTTTCATAAGATTAATAATTTTTACTAAATTATCTCATCCATTAATTCATTCACCAGACTCATTATCCTTAACTTTATAATTAGCAACTGCGTCAACTGTTGTTGCACTTATATATGGATATGTTTTTGTTTCTTCATCATAATTAATCTTACTTCTAACAAGAGTTGCACCACTTGGATCACCAATAATATTTAATAAATCACCACAATTTTTTTTCATATTTTTTGAATCTGAAACAGATAGACTTGTAAAGCACATCAATGGATTTGGAAAGTTAAATGTTTTATTATCATCAAGAATTTTTGCCTCATGGTAATAATTCATACGCTTATCAGCCGTAATTCACTGATAAGGTTTACTATTGTTGGCTTCTTGTGCAATATCTTGTTGATCATAACTAGCAATTAAATATGATTTAATATCATTCTTAAAATAACGGAAAGAATCTTTAACAATTCCTTGTGCCATTACTCCTGCATCCAACTGGAAAATTAACAAAAAGGACGAAAAAACTAAAACAATTAATACCATAATTCATTTTCCTAAAGATTTTAGTGCAAAGGTAAATGATAAATGAACATTAAATGTTAATCCAAAATGAGCATATTTACGACCTTTTTTTACTTTTTTAGGACGAAAACTTAAATTAGAACCTTTTAAATCATAAATTAAATCCAAAGCTGTCCGACTTAAAAGAATAAATGAGATTAAGAAAGACATCCCAATAAAAATAAGTGGAATAAAAATTGTCGCTGAAACAAAAATTAGTGGATTAAAATAAAATGATGATAATGGTAATCCTATTGAATATAAATTTGAACCAGTGAAATACATTTGCAGAGGAATACTTAAAGCTCATCCTAATAAACAACCAATTAAAGTTGTAAAAATAATGTTAAAAGTAAAAATAAATAATAATTCAAAGCGATGATATCCTAATGATTTTAAGACTCCAATTTGTCGTTTTGCATTAGTAATATCTTTTTTAATGAAAAAAGCAATAATAAATAAAATAATAATTGAACAAGCAACAGCAATTGAAGTATTAATAATAAAACCAGTATTTGTTAACATCACAACTTGTCCCGGTAATGATGCTTCAAAAGCGACAATTGCATTATCAGGCGCTACAAAATAATTGCTTAAAACTTTTCTTAATAAAGTTATTTTTTGTAGTTCAGTTAAATTACCATTAACATTAATAAAACTAGTAATTTTTTCAGTTCCATTTGAAAAATTTTGCTTGATAGCATTAAAATTAATATCATTCATAAATAATACTGAACCATTTTTTAAATCAATAATTTTATGACCAGTAGCAAGAGTTGATAGACTTACTAAATCAGGATAAATATTACTTACCTTTGCCCCATATCCAATAATATTAAATTGTAAATTTTGACTATTTCCTAAATTAAAGTGTCCACCAAGTTTTAAATGATTATAATCAGCATATTGTTTATTTAAAATAATGTTATTTTCTATTAAATCACTAATATGTTCTCATTTTGTTACTTCAAAAAGACGATTAAACGGAGTATAAAAAATATTATTACCTCGTCAACCATCACCGTTATATAATAAATTTTTATTTTTGTTAATAGCAGTAGCATTAAAATATTGCGTATCTTTTGCTAAATTATTTGCAGTAAATTGATAACCAACATTAAAACTAAGTTCTAAGCCAGCTTTGTCACCATTAATTAAATCATTTAAACAACTTTCATCTGGATTATGAATAATATAACTTAAAAAAGCAGCAGTAAGATTCTTATTAAAATTTTTAACTAAGGCAGTAAAAGAAGATGTCCCCATTTCTGGGTTTAAATATGATGGTTCTTTTGTTCATTTACAAATTTCAGAATTAGTTAAATCACAATTTAACCCTAAAACATCAGCACGAATATTATTAAATGTTAAATGCTCAGCATCAATTTCTGACTCATCATAAAACTGAGCTAAAAAAGTACGATTATTTTCATTTATTTTTCAAGCAGAATTTCTTTTTCACACATTATTATCAATATTTAAACTATCTACTCGAATTTCATATTGATAAGGAAGACTATTTTTCTTAATATCATTTAAGCCATTTTTAACTTGAAAAACAGTTGAAAAAAGAGCTGTAAAGGTTAAAACTGCACCAATAATAAACAAAATTAACCCAATAAATTGAGTTATTTTTTTTGTAAACCCTCGCGTAGCCTCTTTTGCAAGATTTCACATATTATTCACCCATTCCAAGAATCACTAAGTTAATTATATAAGAAAAATAACTAATTTTAAAAAAATATTGAAAAACTTTAATTGCTTAATAAATTAAAAATTTTTTGCTTTCCTTTAGTAGTTGGACTGACAACATTTTATAATAAAGACTTAATAAAACAATTTTTAATGTTATTCTTTTATCGTTTGATTAATTTACGAAATGCATCATATCCCAACAACATTAATAATGGAAGCACCATCATTCCTAATGATACTACAGTCATTTGTCAAGATAACAGTGGTGAAGTGTCAAATTTATGTTCTTTGGTTGTTGTTAAAAAAATAAGTTTAAACCCGGTGTATAAACCATCAAAAAATTTAATACCAAGGCAATTACTGAAGCACCTAATAAATAATAATTAGTCGGAGGAACATTATATTGTGTTTTAATTCGATAATTTGGTAATTGAATTACAAAAGTAAAAATTACTGGTGAACAAGCCATTACTAAGATTGTCGCAATTTTAGCATCTTCAATATTATGAAAAATATCTTTACCAATGAAAAATGTACCAATAACAGTAGCAGCTGTTACAAAAGCTAAATATAAAATTGTAACTAAACTATTGATAAAAAAGTTTCTTTCTTACTTCGTGGTTTTTCTAGCATTAAGCCATCATCATTATTTCCTAAACCAATTGGAATTGACATTAATGTTTCAATGACTAAGTTAAACCATAAAATGTTAACAGAATCAAATGGTTTAATTTTAGTTGTAACTGAAATAATAATAAAAACTAACACATTTGCTAATTGTGCAATACAAACAAAAGCAATAACCCATTTAATTTTATGATACACATTCCGTCCTTCTTCAACACCACGAATAATTGTTGAAAAATTATCATCTTGTAAAATAATATTTGCAGCTTCTTTTGAAACATCTGTTCCTGTTATTCCCATTGCAACACCAATATCGGCTTTGCTTAAACTTGGAGCATCATTAACGCCATCACCTGTCATTGAAACAACATAGTTCATTGATTGCAAACACTCAACAATCCTTGTTTTATGATCAGGATTAACTATTGCAAAAACTGATACATCACGTAGTTTTTCTTGTAACTTATGATTATTCATATTATCAATTTGATGGCCAGATAAAACATTCGCTTCTGAAACTGCTAGACGTAATTCTTTAGCAATAGCTAAAGCAGTTGCTTTATGATCTCCAGTAATCATAATTACTCTAATTCCTGCTTCATGTGCCTTTCTAACTGCTTCAACCGCTTCTGGACGTGGTGGGTCAATCATTCCAACAGCACCTAAAAAAATTAAATTAGTCTCAATGTCTTGTTGATCTTTTTGATTAAAAGCAAAAACTAAAACCCGTAATGCTTGACTTGATAAATCTAATGCTTCCTCTTGGATTTCTTCCTTCATTTCTTCAGTTAATGGAACAATTTCGTTATTTAAATAAATTCGATTACATTGCAGTAATAATTGGTCAAGAGCACCTTTTGTATAAACAAATTCGTGTTTATTAACATGATTAACAGTTGACATTAATTTTCGATCAGAATCAAAGGGAACTTCTAAAACACGAAGATATTTTTCACGATATTCTACTTCACTAATTGTAAATCTTCTTGTAAAATCAATTAAAGCAATTTCAGTTGTATCACCAATTTGTTCATTTTTTTGGTTAATAGCATCATTACATAAAGTTAGACAATTAATAAAATGAAAAGTTGCCTTATTATTTTGGTTATAAATAATTAAAATCATTTTCTTTAAGAATCTCATTATTGAAAATAATCTCTTTAACTGTCATTTTATTTTGAGTTAAAGTCCCTGTTTTATCTGAACAAATAACATTAACTGAACCTAATGTTTCAACCGCATCTAATTTTTTAACAATAACATTAACTTTTGTCATTCGTTTTACTAATAATGATAAAATAACTGACACAATAACAATTAAGGATTCTGGGATAACAGCAATTGCAATTGTAAATGCTGTCATTAAAATAATTGGTCAACTATTTTCATCAGTTAATAAAAAGAAAACAAAAACAAAGATTGCTAATAAAACCGCAAAAATACTAACAACTTTTGTTAATTTTGTTAAGCGTAACTGTAATGGTGTCTTTTCTTGTTTTGTTTTAACAACCGCAGCAGCAATTTTTCCAATCTCACTATCAACAGCATCTGCAACAACATTCCCAACTGCTCAACCATTTGTAATAAAAGTTGACATAAAAGCCATATTAGTCTGTTCTGCTAACACTAATTTTTCTTTTAAAATTATTTCACCATTTTTTTCAACAGGAACTGATTCACCAGTTAATGCAACTTCGTCAATTAACAAATTATTTGCTTCTAAAATGCGAATATCAGCTGGAATATATTTCCCTGCTTCTAAAATAACAATA
>NZ_RXFY01000064.1:0-236 GCF_044714355.1 Spiroplasma sp. ald
CACCTACAACTAATTCATCAACCGGAATTTCAAAAATTGCACCATCTCGTTTAACAATCGTTACTGGAATTGTCATTTTTTTTTAAAGAATCAAGGGATTTTCTTGCTCTAATTTGTTCAATTGTTTGAATGAAGGCATTTAATAGACTTCTTGCATAACCTATTAAAATAATTGTAAATATTTTTAAAAAGATACTAATAGCAAATTATAATTTTAATTAATTATGTCTTTTATT
>NZ_RXFY01000065.1:0-6526 GCF_044714355.1 Spiroplasma sp. ald
AATTATAATTTGCTATTAGTGTCTTTTTAAAAATATTTACAATTATTTTACTAGGTTATGCAAGAAGTCTAATATTTAGCGGAAGAGAAGACATTAGAGAAACTTGTTAGTCCTAGTCATATGTTAACAAATATTGATGATTTTTTTAAATAATTTTAAATGGGAAAAACAACGAAAAGTTAACAATTTAATTAAGAAAATATAATAAATTTATTGCTTTATTATATTTTCTAGTTATAATTAATAATGTTAATTTAGTTTAGTGGTGATTTTTATGATTGAAAAAATTAATGTAGCTAAAATTGCAAATTTAGTTCATGCAGCAGTAATTACAGTTCCTGGGGTCGCTGGATTCGCAAAGGTTGATGATACTGAAAATAATGAAGATAATGTGATAATGCTACTTAAAGATTACTCACAGTCAATTAAATTGAGACAAGATGGTCGTAATTTTTATATAGATATCTTTATTATTTTGCTAGAAGGAGTAAATATTAAAGATATTGCCCGAGAAATACAAATTAGGATTAAATATGAATTAGAAAAACTGGATATTTATTCAAACAATATTATGATTTATGTGAATGTAAATATTCAAGACTTATTAATTTAGGTAGGAAATTTATTAAAATGAGATATTTGAATGATGCAAGATTTACAGTTATATCACTTAAGAGAACTAAAAAAGGGAAATTAATTGATGAAAAATGTAAAGGTGATAGAAATGGAATTTAATGCAAAATCTTTTAAAGATTCATTGATCAGCGGTTATAATAATTTATATAATTTTTATCCAGAAATTGATAAATTAAATGTTTTTCCAGTTCCTGATGGCGATACGGGAACAAATATGAATTTAACGATGACTAATGCTGTTAAGGAAATTAATGAACTCAATTCGGAGTCAATTAGTAAGGTTGCTGATGTTTTTGCACGCGGCTTAATTATGGGAGCTCGTGGTAATTCAGGTGTTATTTTGTCACAGATCTTTCGTGGTTTTGCCAATGGTTTAAAAGAATTTGATGAATTAAATTTTGATTCAGTTAAAGCAGGGATTTCACAAGCAAATGAGGTTGCTTATAAAGCGGTAATGAAACCGGTTGAAGGAACAATTTTAACTGTAATTCGTGAAACTGCGGAACATGTTTCAACATTAGAAAAAGAAATTCCTGTTCCAGAGTTATTCCAAAGAATTGTTGATTTTGCAACTGAGTCATTGAATCATACTCCGGAGTTACTGCCAGTTTTAAAAGAAGTTGGTGTTGTTGATTCAGGTGGTTTTGGTTTAGTAAAAATATTTGAAGGCATTACAGAATATTGAAAAACAGGAAAAATTGTGCCACAACGAAAAAAACAGGTTGAAAATACTGGTGAAAATGTTGTTATGGATTTACAAAATGAAGAATTTGGTTATTGTACTGAAGCAATTGTAATGTTAGATCATAAGCATATTAATAAAATTAATGTAATGCAAATTCGCCAAACATTAGAAGATCAAGGTGGAAAATCAATTGTTGCAGTTGTTGATAATGATATTTTAAAAGTTCATGTCCATACTTTACTTCCTGGTTATATTTTAACTTTTTTACAACAACATGGTGAGTTTAAGAATATTAAAATTGAAAATATGAATTTACAAGCAGCCAAACATGTTAAAACAATTAAAATTGATCGGCAATTGAAAAATCCGGCCACTATTATTGCTGTCACACCATCAAATGGCATTGCTAATTTTTTCAAAACTGATTTAAATATTCAATTTACAGTTAATGGTGGAGCATCAATGAATCCATCAACGGATGATTATTTAAGTGCAATTGAAGCAGTTGATGCGGTTGATGTCTTTATTTTACCAAACAATAGTAACGCAATTTTAGCAGCGCAACAAGCAGCAAAAGTTGAACGTAAGTCCAATGTCTATGTTGTGCCAACAACATCAATTCAAGAAGGAATGGTAGCAGCTTTATCATTTGAACCGGGAGAGACACCGAAAAAGATTTATTCAACATTAAAAGCAAGTCTTAAAAATGTGACAAGCTTGTCAATTACTGTTTCAGCAAAAACAACTTCAATTGATGGTGTTAAAATTAACAAAGGAGAATATATGGGAATTATGAATAAAAAAATTATTTGTTCATTTCCAACCTTATCACGAACAATGAAATACTTGTTTGACCGAGCAATTACAAAATCAACAGAAATTGTTACAATTTTTGCTGGTGAAGAAGCAGAAACACGCGATATTAATGCAATTCGAAAATATTTAGATGAAAGTTTTGATGTTGAATATGAATTTATTGATGGTGATCAAACATTATATCCGTTTTTAATTGCTGTAGAATAAATAAAAATAATAGAATGAATTTAATTTTTTTATTTATTTATCTTGAAATGAATTATGAATATGATAATATAGTAGGGGTTTAGATTTTATGGCACTATAGCCAAGGTGGCTAAGGCATGGGACTGCAACTCCCCGATCGTCGGTTCGAATCCGACTAGTGCCTCCATTTAAATCTGCTCAACATTTAAATACTGATTTATTTCTTATGCGCCCATAGATCAATTGGATAGATCGTTTGACTACGGATCAAAAGGTTGAGGGTTCGAATCCTTCTGGGCGCGCCATTTATTTAAATGTTATTTTTTTCGGAAAGTAGCTTAGCTTGGTAGAGCACTCGGTTTGGGACCGAGGGGTCGCAGGTTCGAATCCTGTCTTTCCGACCATTTTTATACTATTTTGGGCCCGTAGCTCAGCTGGGAGAGCACCTGCCTTGCACGCAGGGGGTCGACGGTTCGATCCCGTTCGGGTCCACCATTAACTTTAGTAAAGCAATTAAACTTGATATGGCGGGATAGCTCAGCTGGTTAGAGCGCTCGGCTCATACCCGGGAGGTCAAGAGTTCAAGTCTCTTTCTCGCTACCATGGACCCTTAGCTCAGTTGGTTAGAGCATCCGGCTCATAACCGGATGGTCACTGGTTCAAGTCCAGTAGGGTCCACCATTTATTATTTAGTTGCTTTCCGAGCATTTTTTGGAAGATTACCCAAGTCTGGTTGAAGGGATCGGTCTTGAAAACCGACAGGCGGTGAAAGCCGCGCGGGGGTTCGAATCCCTCATCTTCCGCCATTTTTTTAAAAAAACTTGCAATTAAAAGTTAAGTTATGATAGTATTAAAATTGTGGGGTGGAGCAGTGGTAGCTCGTTGGGCTCATAACCCAAAGGTCGCAGGTTCAAGTCCTGCCCCCGCAACCAATGGTCTTGTAGTGAAGTGGTTATCATGCCTCTCTGTCACAGAGGAGATCGCGGGTTCAAGTCCCGTCAAGACCGCCAATCGTGGTTCAGTAGCTCAGTTGGTAGAGCATTTGATTGAAGCTCAAAGTGTCGGCAGTTCAATTCTGTCCTGAACCACCATTGAATTTAGTTAAAAATAACCCTAGACTCTAAATTAATCGTAGATTAGTTTAGAGTTTTTTATTTTTGTTATATAATTAATAAAGGTGATGGGAATGTTTTCAAGATTGACAAAAGATATAACTTTTTATTTAAAACGTGAAGAGTGAAAGTTTGCGTTAAATGAAGACAATTTTAAATATAAACCACGCTTTGTCTTAGACCGTTATCAGAAAAAGATGGGAACTGAGAATTTCCGTAATTTTAAATATTGAATTTTTAAACGTTGAATTTTAAAAAATTTTGCTTATACCCAAGATTTTATTCATCGGTTTTATAAATATCAACGGAAGTTAGATTTAGTGCTAACTGGTCGTGAACAAGAGTTTATTTATAATGTTGAAGAAGTTAATTTTACATTATGACGTCCCTTAAAAGTTTTACCAGTGGCATTTGATTTACAATCAAAGGAAAAGTGCCATTTTAAAAATAATGCTGTTAATATTCATCTTTTTACAACCCATAAAGATATTAAGTTTTTTTGTAAGGGTGTTTTATTAATTACTAATAAGCGGTTTATTATTGATGGTTTAGATAAGAATAATAATAAGGAAGTAGTTCAGTTTAATTTAACAGATATTTCAAATGTTGAATTTATTGATATTGGTGTTAAAATTACGGTTGGAAAGCAAACTTATTTGATTCGGGAAAATAATCATATGTTAATTTTAGCATTGTTTTATCGTTGCTTGGGGCATAAGAAAGTTACCTTTGATCTTAAAAAACTACCACTAAATTTTAAGTTTTAAGATAGAAAGATGAGAAAGACAAAATGATTTTAAAAAATGCGAAAATAATTTGTGAAGAAGTAATTTCAAATGGATGAATTGAAATTAAAGATAATAAAATTGTTAAAATTACAGCAGGTCATACTGACCAAAGAGGTTATGATTTACAACAAGCAATTATTACTGGCAGTGATGATACTTTAACAAAAATTTTAACGGTATATCAAGATTATATGAAAAATTATAATAAGAGCCCGCAAGCACGACAAATTTGTGTCCATTTAGAAGGACCTTTTATTTCCCGTAATTTTAAAGGTGCACATGATGGAACATTATTACAAGAACCAAACATTCACCTGTTAGAAAAATGAATAGAAGCTTCAAGTAATAACATTCGGATTGTCACATATGCGCCTGAAGAAGAAAATGGTACTTTTACAAAGTTTTTATTAGAACATCAAATTTTACCATCAATTGGACATTCAAATGCAACATATGATTTAGTCGCAAAACGAGTAGCAATGGGAGTCCACCATGTAACACACTTATATAATGCTATGAGCAAATATGATCATCGTTAGCCTGGTGTTGTTCCTGCTGCATTAAATTTTGATGAAATTTTATGTGAATTAATTAGTGATGGAATTCATATTAATCCAAATATCATTAATTTAACTTATAAAATTAAAGGAGCAAAAGGAATTTGCTTAGTAACTGATGCAATGCTTGCAAAAGGATTACCTGATGGTGAATATCAATTTGGGCCATTGCCAGTTGTTAAAACTGGACAACAAGTTGTCATTAAAGGCACAACTACAATTACGGGGTCAGTTGCAACCTATGATTATTGTGTTCGTAATTTTCAGCAGTTTACTAATTGTTCATTCCAAGATTTAGCATTAGTTACTAGCACTAATATTGCTAAACAATTAGGAATTTATTCAACGACTGGTTCAATCGCTGTTGGTAAATTAGCAGATTTAGTTGTGTTAGATGCTGACTTAAAAGTTTTAATGACTTTATGTGAAGGTGAAATTGCTTATTCATAACATCATTTAACACAAAAATAGAAATTTATTTTAATAAATTATAAAACAATAGGGAGGAATAAAAAATGAAATTAATTATTGTTGAAGATAAAAATGCAATTGGGAAAGTTGTTGGACAAATTTTTGTAAATTATGTGCAGCAAAATCCAAAAGTTGTTTTTGGTTTAGCAACTGGTTCATCACCAGAAACAACTTATCAATATATTATTGAAGATTATAAAAAAATAAGACAGACTGAAGTAAAGTAACAACTTTTAACTTAGATGAATACATTGGTTTAGAACCAAACCACCCACAAAGTTATCGTTACTTTATGAATGAAAAATTATTTAATCACTTAAATATTAATAAAAAGCATATTTATGTACCATTAGGGACAGGTGATTATATTGCTTATGCGAAAGAATATGATAATTTAATTGCAAAAGCAGGGTGAATTGACTTACAATTATTAGGTCTTGGTACTAATGGGCATGTTGGTTTTAATGAACCACCAGCAGATTTTAATTCTTTAACATGTGTTGTTGATTTAGTTCCTTCAACAATTGAAGCTAATACTCGTTTTTTTTACTTCACCAGGTGATGTTCCCCAGCAAGCAGTGTCAATGGGCATTAAATCAATTTTAAATGCAAAAAAAAATTATTTTAATTGCTAATGGTACAAATAAAGCACATGCGGTTAAGCAACTAGTTGAAGGTGAAATTAGTAACTTATGACCTTATACAGCTTTGCAAATGCATCAAGATGTTACTGTTGTAGTTGATAAAGCAGCGGCTGGATTATTACAAACACGAGGAATTAATCTTAGTTAAAAATGAATTGAAAGAAAATTTAATAATTTTAATAAAAACCTTTTTTTGTTTAAAGAAATACTTTTTTAGCAGAAGTATAACAATATCAGTGAGAAAAATTGGACCTAGTAATTATTCAAAAGAGTTTTTTATTAAAACTTTTTTTTGAGTGATACAATTTAAGTACTATTTACTAACTAGATAATAATTAAAACACGCTCTTAATTTTAAGATTGGGGGTATGCTATATGACTGAAATTGAACAATTATTATCACAGTCATATGCTGAATGCGTTAATTATTTATTAAAAAAATATGGGCCAGTTGCAAAGGATTACTTTTCTGATTTTGGTTGTACTAAAAAGACAAGTGGAATCACGCGGGGAAATGAAGGCTTATATATTAGACTTCTTGCATAACCTAGTTATTTTAAAATTCCTATAAAATATATTTAAAATAGAAATTATAGGAATCTAAAATTATGAAATTTGATAAATTTGATTT
>NZ_RXFY01000066.1:0-6230 GCF_044714355.1 Spiroplasma sp. ald
AAAAAATTAAATATAGTGAAATTTCGGTAATATCAAACTTATATTCTAAATCATTAATTTCCTTAGCAATATTGGCAATTTGCTCACCAATAGTATCCTATTCATCAAGAACAGCATTCGTTTGTAAACTTGCTCGTTCTTGTAATTCAGTAAGATCTAAATTAATTGCTTGAATTGTTGACATTAGTTCATTCAAAGTTTGTTCAATTTTTTCTTCACGCAAAGACATTTGCTCTACTTTATTTTCCATTTTTTACTTTCACCTACTTATAATTATAATATATCATAAAACTAAAAAAGATTAGTTTTAATAATTAATTACTAATCCTTTAAAACGTGTCACTGAATTAATTGTTTCACGAATCCCTTGAACTCCTTGTCCAGAATCATGAATTCCTAAAAACGGGAATGAATCAGGTCCTCGTTGAGTACGACCATTAATATTAACCGTTCCTGTTTCTAATTCATTAGCAATATTAAATGCTGCATTAATATCTTTTGTAAAAATACATGCTTGCAATTTAAAATTTGATTTATTTGCTAAAGTAATCATTTCTTCAACATTCTTACAACGAATAATTGGTAAGACTGGACCAAATGGTTCTTCTCATGCTAATCGCATTTCTGAGGTAACATGGTCAATTAAAGTTGCACTAATTAAATTATCTTTTCGTTGATTACCAAGTATTAATGTTGCTTTTTTTACTAAAGCATCATCAATTAAACCTTGTAAAAAATCTGCAGCTTTTAAATCAATGACAGGAATAATAGCTTTATTATCTAATGGCGAACCTGCTTCTAACTTGCTAACTTCTATTTTTAATAATTTTACTAGTTCATCAGCAATTGTTTCATCTACTAATACTCGCTTAACAGCCGTACAACGTTGTCCAGAATATGCATAAGCACCAGCAACAATTTCTTTTACTGCTTTTGTTAAATCAGCATCTTTTAATACTAAAGCTGGATCTTTTCCTCCTAATTCTAATACTAAGTCTTTTCCATGTCCTAATTTGCGAATATGATTGCCAACAGCAACTGACCCAGTAAATGAAATAACATCAATTTCAGGATTTAAAACTAATAAATCTCCAATATCACGTCCACGACCAGTTACAATATTAAAAACACCTTTCGGAAAACCAACTTCAAAAGCTAATTTTGCCATATATAACCCAGTTAAAGTGCCATTTGTTGCCGGTTTAAAAACAACAGTATTACCAACAACTAAACTTGGTACAATTTTTGCAATACTTAAATTAACAGGATAATTAAATGGTGAAATTGCCAAAATAACACCTTTTGGAACACGAGAAAAAATCCCTAATTTATTTTTAATATTTCAACCATCCCCAGTTAATGTTTCTGGAAAAACTCGTTTTGCTTCTTCAATTGTGTAATCAATATATTCAATACTACGTTCTACTTCAACTTGACCATCTTTTAAACTTTTTCCAATTTCATGGGCCATAATTTTCGCAAGCTCTGTCTTATGACTTTCTAATAATTTTGCTCATTTTTGCAAATAACTAATTCGTTCAAATAAAGCTAAATTTGCTCATTCTTTTTGTGACTGTCGAGCCCACTTAAACGCTTCATTTATTTCTTTTTCTTTTAGAGCTGGAACACGACCATACGGCTTATTATTAATTGGTGAAATTATTTCTAATCAATCCCCATTATTGATTAATTCACCATTAATTAATGCATTCAATTCCAAATTCATTTTTACCGCCTCGTTTCTTTCTGCATTATTCTATTTATATTTTATGCTTTTTTAAAATTATTAAAAGATACTTTCCACATTTAAATTATTGTTTATAATAAAATGTTTTAATGTTGTTAACGCACGTTCACTATATGCTAAATATTTTTCATTTTTACTTTTAAAATGTTGTTCAAAGGGAGGGATAATGCCAAAATTTGCTTTCATTGGCTGAAAATTAGTTTTTGAAGCATTAATAATATAATTCACTAATGCGCCCATCATTGTTTCGGGTGGAAATGTTAACATTGGGTCATTATTTAATAATCTTGCAATATTTAGGGCACTAATAATTCCTGTGGCTGCTGATTCAACATATCCTTCAACGCCAATAATTTGACCAGCAAAAAATAAATTCTGATGTTTTTTTACTTGTAAAAATTGATTTAATAAAATTGGAGAATTAATAAAATTATTCTTATGAATAACACCATATCGTACAATCTGAGCATTTGCTAAACCTGGAATCATACTAATAAGGCGTTGCTGCTCTGGAAACTTCAAATTAGTTTGAAAACCAACTAAATTATATAATGTATCAATTGCATCATCTTGACGTAATTGTACAACAGCATATGGACGGTTACCATTTGTGGTTTCTAAACCAACTGGTTTTAATGGTCCAAACAATAATGACTTAATCCCCCTTTTTGCCATTACCTCAATTGGCATACACCCTTCAAAATAAATTTCTTTTTCAAAATCATGTAAAACTACTGTTTCTGCTGTAATTAATGTTTGAACTCATAATTCAAATTCATCCTTGCTCATTGGACAATTAATATAATCTTTACTATTGCCTTGATCATAACGTGATTTATAATATACCTTAGTAAAATCAATACTTTCTTTTGTAATAATTGGTGCGGCTGCATCATAAAAGTAAAAATATTCTTGCCCCAATAATCCTTGAATGGTCGTTTGAAATTTTGATGTTGTTAAGGGTCCAGAAGCAATCAATGTAATTGCTTTATCATCAATAGTTGTTGCCTCTTGGTTAATTAAAGTCACATTTGAATTATTTGTTAACCATGTTGTAATATATTCTGAAAACTGATTCCGATCAACAGCTAATGCTCCCCCAGCTGCAACACGGCTTGCATAAGCTGCTTTAATAATTAATGAATTAAATGCTAGCATTTCTTGTTTTAATAAACCAACACCATTCGTTAAACTTTCACTACGTAACGAATTTGAACAAACCAATTCTGCAAAGGAATTTTGTTTTTGCACTGGATTTTTTATTAATCGTTTACTTTCATATAAATTAACCTTAAAACCTCGTCGTGCTAATTGATACGCTGCCTCGGTTCCTGCTAATCCAGCCCCAATAATGTTAATCGTTGGAATTGCCATTTGTTATTTTTCCTTTTAATTGTTGATATTGTTCTAAATATTGGGCATATTTTTCTTGTTCAAGTTTAATCTTTTCAGGATTTGCTTTTGCTGAAAAACTTGGATTATTTAAAATATTTTTGCTTCGTTCTAGTTCTTGTTCAAGACGAGTTAATTCCCCATTGATTTTTTGTTGTTCTACTGTTTCATCAACAATATCATTCAACCCAACTTCTAAAATAACATTCGTTAATGGAATTGTGGCATATTTTTGGTTTGCATCTTTTTCTTGAAGTACACCCGTCACTTTACTATTAACCATTTTTAAAATAAATTCATTAATTAATGCAATAACATTTGTAATAATATTATTTTTACTACTTATTTGATCAAATCAAATTTCAATAATATCTTCTTTTTTAATTTGATAATTACTTCGCAATTCACGGACTGCAGCAACAATTTCTGTTACTAAATTCAAATAATCAACATTATAATTAAAATTAATTTTTGGGTAAATTTCTAACATAATTGACTCTTTCAAATTTAATTTTTGATAAATTTCTTCTGTTACAAATGGAATAAATGGATGTAACATAATTAAAATTTGTTTTAAAACATAAAACAATGTTTGAATTGTTATCTTCTTGATTGTGGCATTATTACTTTGTAAATTAACTTTTGTTAATTCAATATATCATGAACAAAACTTATTTCATACAAAATCATACAAATCTTTGCCAACTAAGACAAATTCATATTTTTCCATATTCGTTTGTACTTTAGCAATTGTTTTTGTTAATTCAGTTAAAATTCATTGGTCAATAGCATTTTCTTGATGGTTTAATAATAAGTTTTTAATTTCTGTTTCAAAATTAACCAATGGTTTAAAATCACTTGTTAAATTCAGTTCAACATAACGAGCAGCATTTCATAACTTATTAATAAAATTTCAAGCACTATTAACTTTTTCTAAAGAAAAACGTAAATCTTGTCCTGGTGCACTATTTGTAACTAAAAAATAGCGTAATGTATCTGCACCATATTCTTTGATAACATCCATCGGATCAATCCCATTCCTTAATGACTTACTCATTTTTCGGCCTTCTTCATCACGAATTAAACCATGAATTAAAACATCATTAAATGGTTTTTCCTTTGTAAACTCTAATGAGTCAAACATCATTCTTGAAACTCAAAAGAAAATAATATCATAACCAGTCACCAAAACATTAGTTGGAAAATAGCGATGAAATAATGTTTTATCTCAATTTCATCCTAAAGTTGTCATTGGTCATAATGCTGATGAAAATCAAGTATCTAAAACATCTCCATCTTGAATTCAATTTTTACTATTATCTGGTGGAATTAAGCCAACATGAATTTTTGTTGAATCATCTTTATGATATCATGCTGGAATTTGATGTCCTCATCATAGTTGCCGTGAAATACATCAATCTTGAACATTTTTCATTCAATTAATTAATGTTGTATTAAATCGAGAAGGATAAAATTGAATTTTATTTGGTGATGATTGAAATTTAATAATTTTTTCAGCAAAATATTCCATTTTAACAAATCATTGGTCTGATAAATATGGTTCAACAATAGCACCACTTCGTTCTGAAAAACCAACTTGATGAGAATGATCTTTAATTTCAACAATTAACTTTTGGTGATCTAAATCATGAACTAAATTTTGACGGGCAGTAAAACGATCTTGGTGATGATATTTTCCAGCCAATTCGTTCATTGTCCCATCTAAATTCATACAAATTGGCATTGCTAAATGATGACGCAAAGCAATTTCAAAATCATTAGCATCATGTGCTGGTGTACATTTCATTGCTCCCGTTCCAAAATCTTGGTCAACATAATTATCACAAATAATAGGAAGCAATTCACCATTTGCTGGATTTATCACTTTTTTATTTCAATATTTGCGATAACGATTATCATTTGGGTTAACAACAACACATTGATCAGCAAACATTGTTTCTGGGCGTGTTGTTGCAATTGTCAAAAACTCACTTGTACTATTTTCTAAAAAATATTTAAAATAATACATTTTGCCTTGTTGCTCTTGATAAATAACTTCAATATTTGATAAAGCGGTTTTTTGTACAGGGTCTCAAGAAATAATTCGTTTACCACGATAAATTAATCCTTTTTGGTATAAATCAATAAAAACTTTTTGTACTGCTGATGTTAAATTATTATTTAATGTAAATTGCTCACGTGAATAATCTAATGCTAATCCTAATTTAGCTCATTGCTCACGAATAATTTCAGCATATTCTTCCTTTCATGCTCAAACTTGTTCAATAAACTTTTTTCGTCCTAAATCATGTCGTAAAATATTTTTTGTTATACGTAAACGTTCTTCTACTTTTGCCTGTGTAGCAATTCCCGCATGGTCCATTCCTGGTAAATATAAAGTATCAAATCCTAGTAATTTTTTATAGCGAATAATCAAGTCTTGCAATGTTGTATCTCAGGCATGACCTAAATGTAATTTCCCAGTCACATTTGGGGGTGGAATAACAATACTAAACTTTGGCTGTTTACTTGTAACATCTGCAGTAAAATAACTTTTTTTCTTTCAAAATTGATATTTTCCTGTTTCGACCAAGGCATGGTCATATTTCTTTGTTAATTTTTTTCCCATTTTTGTTTCCTTTCTAAATAAAAACTCCTATTATTTAAATAAAATAATAGGAGCAATTATTTTCTAAATAATTACGGTACCATCCTTTTTTAATAAGTATCACTTATTACCTTAATTAAAATATCAAGTTAAAATATTTAGCAACCTTCATTAAAACAATAGATTAATTTCACACCATCAATTAACTCTCTGAACTATTTTTTTAATTACTCCTCTAATATTTATGGTTTTATTATAATTCTTTTTCAATTAATTGCAACCTTTTTTGTTCCTCCAAGAATATTATTCTAAAATAAAAATAAAAGTTAATTATAACTTTTATTTTTATTTTTTTTTCTAATTTTGTGTCTTCTGCCCTTTTAATATTAGACTTCTTGCATAACCTAGTTATTTTAAAATTCCTATAAAATATATTTAAAATAGAAATTATAGGAATCTAAAATTATGAAATTTGATAAATTT
>NZ_RXFY01000067.1:0-6242 GCF_044714355.1 Spiroplasma sp. ald
CCTATAATTTCTATTTTAAATATATTTTATAGGAATTTTAAAATAACTAGGTTATGCAAGAAGTCTAATATATTACAAACAAGTTGAAAGAGAAGCAAAGCGTAAACTTGAAGAAATGAAGAAGATTGCAAAAAGAGATAATATATATGAGTATTTAGAACCTGACTTTAGACAAATTGAAATTGTTTTAGATAATTTTGACATCTTAAAAATGATGTCACATATTTCAGCTTTAAATCAAGCTCTTGCTGATAGATTTAAAGAAATTCTTATTGAAGTTAATACAGCTTCACCTTCACATTCAAATAGTGAACAAATGATGATTGATAATGATAGAACCGATGATAATGATGAATTTTTTGATGCAGTAGAAGAATTAGAGTCTAATCAAATAGATTATTAACGCAGTTCCTAAGGAAATGTAATAAATAATTTTATAAATATAAAAAGCAATTAAAATTTTAATTGTTTTATTGTTTCTTTGTTATTACGAAAAAGATCCAATATTTCCTTTGTTTTTTAACTGTTTTAGGATATAATTAATATGTATTAGTTTTGAGTTTTCTTGAAATGGGTGTTGATAATGAAGAGTAATGATATTAAAATTTTAAAAATTAAACCAATTAAACAAAGTGCGCATAATGATCAAAGCATTGAACAGCAAGAGTTTACTTTAAATAATGATGCAACTTTTTTTCTACAAGAAAATAGTCATTTTTTTAAGAATAATTATTTTTTTACTAAAACCCAAAATGTTAATCAAAATAGTGCTTTAAATTCATTTGTACAATCACGGAAAATGATTTTAAATTTAGATAATCCAAATGCATTAAAAATTTTATATCATCAAACTGAAAAGTTACAACAAGAAAAAACAAGTTTTCATCACCGATTAAATAAAATTAAATCAACTTTTGATGAAAAAATTCAATTGGATAATGAAGAACATTTATATGAGCCACCTACTATTACAAAAAACATTGATTTATTAAATTTTAATAAGAAAAATAATGATGCTCAATTTAACAATGAACCTGTTGAAGTTAAAATTGATCATACAAAAGTTAAAGCACAAGCTCGTGCTGTTGCTCAAAAAATAATGCAAAAAGATCAAGAAAAATTAAAGAAGTCATTAACTAATATTGATAATAAACAAACTATAAAATCAAAGTCAGTTCTAACAAATCATTTTCCTAAACTTTCTTTACCAAAATCATCGCCACAAAAAGATGTTTTTTTTACTCAAAGTTATAATAAAATACCAGGTCAAAAAATAAATGTTTCGCAAAAAATAACACATAATATGCCTCCAATCCAAGCAAAAAATATTGAAGAAGAAACTTATAATAAAAAGTTTGATAATAAACAAAATGAAAATAAAAAAACACGAAAAGAAGTAGATTTAATTGTTCGTCCTGACAAGGGAAATCAATTTTATGATGAAATTGATACGATGGAATGGGATATAACAAAACGACCAAATTTAGGAGTGGAACAAACAACCAATAAATATTATCATCAAGAAGAAAAGAATTTGGAAACAAAAAAAGTTTCACAAGTTTTATCAGAAAAAGTAAAACTTCAAGATGAAACTTCTCGAGCAATTGAACTTGAAGAAGCAGAGGGAACTTATCAAATAGATAATTTTTATGCTAAGTTATTTAATTCTAATATCAAAGAAGATTTGATAAAACAAGGCAGTAAACTTAAAATAAAACAAATTGGCAGAAGAAAAGCAAAAAACCTTAATCCTAATGTTTTGCCTTTGACAAATAAGGATTCAAAGTCTATTGTTCAAGCAACAACAATGTTTAATAATAATTATCAAATTAAGCAATTACCAAATGGACGTCAACGAATTACTAAAATTAAGAAAAACAACATTCTTAAATGACGTGATCTAATTGTTTTAATTGCACGGCTTATGGCGATTATTGGATTAATAGTATTATGTAGTGCATTTTTGGTGTTTAATAATTGAATTAATAATTCAGCTTTAGATTTATATAATTTTTTTGTAGTTAATTTTGGTAAAATTAATTTTATTACTGTTAATCATCATTATTTTTTCGTGAATCGAATATTTATGTTAATTTTAATTGGGATTTATGCAATTACTGTTGTTCTTCCATTTTGTTTGGTATCAAATTTTAAAATTCAGCTTTATTGTTTTTTACCATTAAGTTTACTTTTCTTATGTAGTGTGATTGGGATTGCATTATATAGTTATTTTTTTATGAACAATATTTTTAATTGGTCCAGTAATATTATGCAAATTATTAGTTATAGTTTTTTATTGTTGGCAAATATTTTAATGTTAGCAGCAGTTTTAAAAAGAAAAAAAGAAAGATCTTAAAATTTATATAGTAAATTATTTAACCAATAGGAAACCAATTTCTTATCTTGGGATTTTTAATTTTCAATGTTAAAATAATAGTACTAATTAATTATTATTTATTTATAAAAAAGGAAGTGATGTGCAATGAAAAAAGTTGTTGTCGGATTATCTGGAGGGGTTGATTCTTCAGTTAGTTTATATTTATTACAACAAGCAGGCTATGATGTAGAAGGTCTTTTTATGCGTAATTGAGACAGTCAATTAAATAATGATATTTTAGGAAATAAAGCAATTAATAATGTGATTTGTCCACAAGAACTTGATTATAATGATGCTGTTAATGTTAGTAAAACATTACAAGTACCATTGCACCGTGTTGATTTTATTAAAGAATATTGAGAATATGTGTTTAAACATTTTATTAATGAATATAAAAAAGGGCGAACTCCTAATCCAGATATTTTATGTAATAAGTATATTAAATTTGACTATTTTTTAAACTATGCAATTAATAATTATCATGCTGATTTTATTGCCATGGGACATTATGCTCAAGTACGATTTAATGAAAAATTACAAGAATATCAATTATTACGGGGAATTGACCGGGATAAAGATCAAACTTATTTTTTAAGTCAATTGAACCAAGGGCAATTATCAAAAACATTTTTTCCATTAGGAAATTTAACAAAAAAAGAAGTTAGAGAAATTGCAAATGCACAAAATTTAAGCACAGCTAATAAAAAAGATTCAACAGGAATTTGTTTTATTGGAGAACGTGATTTTAAAAACTTTTTACAAAATTATATTCCAAATCAAAATGGTAATATTGTTGATATTGAAGCAAAAGAAGTTGTTGGTCATCATAGTGGGGTGATGTATTGTACAATTGGTCAACGTCGTGGTTTAAATTTAGGTGGGATGAGTGAACCATATTTTGTGGCTGGTAAAAATGTAGAAAACAATATTTTATATGTTGCAAAAAGTAGTGAAGAAAAATGACTATATTCAACGAGTTGTATTATTACTGATGTTAATTGAATTAATACTTTACATGAAAAAGAATTTAATTGTACAGCTAAATTTCGTTATCGTCAAAAAGATATTCCTGTTAAAGTAACAGTTTTAAGTGATAATAAATGTCTTGTGCAATTTGCAACAAAAGTAAAAGCGATTACTCCAGGACAAGCTGCTGTTTTTTATGATGATGAAGTTTGCCTTGGGGGCGGAGTTATTAATGATGTTTATTTAGATAATCAAAAATTATGATATTTATAAGAAAGGATTACTAAAATGGCTGAAAAAATACGGGGTTATTTAAAATTAATTGTTTTTGAGTCCAATAATGGTTATCGGATTTGCAAATTTCAATTAGAAAACGATAAAACACATTTTATTTTTATTAAAGGATTTTTATCAACTTTACAGCCAGAACAATTATATGAATTACAAGGGGACTTTGTCTATAATGAACGCTATGGTGAAAATTTTGAAGTTAAGGAAATTCATAAACTTTCCCCACGGAGTAATGATGAGGTTTTAAAATATTTAACTAGTAGTTTATTTCCCACAATTGGTGAAAAAGCAGCACAAATAATTATTGATTATTATCAAACCGATGTGATTACCAAGATTAAAGAAAATTTATCAGTTTTACATGAAATTCCGGGTATTAGTGTTAAGCAAGCTAATATTATTGTAAAGGTATTTAAGTCAATGAGCCGTGATGATGAATTAAATCATCAATTTAATCAAAAAGGATTATCATTACAAGTTTTATCTTTATTAAAAACAAAATATAATGTTGATCAGATTTATGCTTTATTAAAAAAAGATCCTTATTCATTACTATTAAAAGATAATATTGCTTTTAAAACAATTGATAAGATTTATTTAGCATTTGAACAAGAACCTTTTACTAACATTCGAATTGGTTATTATGCTTGATATTTAGCAAAAGAATTTTGTAATAATAATGGTGATACTTATTTAACGTTAAATGAATTAACAAAAATATTACAAAAGAATTTTCCTTTTTTAACAAAAGAACAGTTGTTAGTCGGATTAAAATATAGTAAAGAAATTAAATTATTAATTTTTAAGGATGATAAAATTTATGTTGCAGAAATATATCATAGTGAAATTAATATTGCTGCAATGTTAGTTGGTTTGAATACGATTGATCAATATGATGATCAAAAATTAACAGAAGAGTTAGAAAAGTTAACAAATAAAAAACAAATTACTTATAATATTAATCAAGCAAAAGCAATAAAGGCTGCTGTGCATTCTAATTTTTTAGTTATTATTGGAGGACCTGGTACGGGTAAAACAACAGTTGTTGATGGTATTGTTAGTCTTTTAAAAAAAGTTTACCAACAATCAAAAATTGTATTAGCAGCACCAACCGGAAAAGCAGCCAAACGATTACGAGAAAAAACTGGGCAAAAAGCTTTAACAATTCATAAATTATTAAAATATGATGCTTTGACTAATCAATTTTTTTATAATGAAAATAATCCTTTGGAAAATGATATTTTAATTTTAGATGAAGTTAGTATGGTTGATAGTTTGTTATTATCACAAATTGCAAAAGCTAGTGTTAATTTGCGTAAATTAATTTTAATTGGTGACCCAAATCAATTACCGTCAGTTGCTTGTGGTGATTTGTTACGAGATATTATTCAAAGTGATGTTTTTAATGTTATTAAATTAGAAGAAGTTTATCGTCAAGAAGCTGGAAATGACATTTTAGAACTATCTTATGCAATTGAACAAGAACATTTTGAAGGTAATAATTTATTTGACAAAAAAGATTTTACTTTTATTAATGAAACTGATTCACAAACATTATTAACAATTGTTGGTAATTTATATAAAAAACTTAGTGATGAATATGGAGCAGATTATAATGCTATTCAAGTAATTGCCCCAATGTATAATGGTCCAGTTGGAATTAATGCATTAAATACTTATTTGCAAAATCAAATGAATCATGCAAGTGGTCAAAAAGAAATTAAGATTGGGCATCGTTTTTTCCGAGTTAATGATAAAGTTATGCAACTTAAAAATCGACCTGAATTAGAAATTTATAATGGCGATGTTGGCATTATTGTTGATATTAAAAAAGATAAAAATTTAAATGATGTAATCTTAGTAAAATACGATAATGTAATTGCATATAGTAAAGAACTTTATTATGATATTACTTTGGCTTATGCTTGTAGTGTTCATAAATTGCAGGGCAGTGAATATGATAATATTATTTTTGTAATAACAAAAAGTTTTTGAATGATGTTAAAACGAAATCTAATTTATACAGCAATTACTCGTGCTAAAACTAAATTATATTTAATTGGTGAACCATCAGCATTTTTATATGGTGTTAATAATTTACCACAAAAACGGCGAACAACTTTACAAGAAAAAATTGGCATCGTGTAAGTGAAGTGCAACAAATCAACTCAGAAAGGGATTGATTTTTATTGAAAAGAAACATTATTTTATTTTGCGGTCCTTAGTAACTAAGTATGGAAAAGATAATGTTATTAATATGGTAAATAATATTGTAATTAATAATGTAAAAGAAGATGAATAAATTATCCGCGTAATTTACTAGCGGTAATTTATTCAATATGGTTTATTTTGAGCGTAGCGAACACGCGAAGCGTGCCGCGAAATTAGATTTTTAGGAGGAATTAAGTTATGCCAGGTTGATTAACTACAATATTTAGTGTTGTTATTATATTAGGTATTTTTGCGTGAATTGGTTTATCAATTTATCAAAAAATTTGTCAAATTCAAGGAAAGAAAAAAGATAAAAAAGAAATTGAAAATAAGGAGGATAAGAAATAATAGACTTCTTGCATAACCTAGTTATTTTAAAATTCCTATAAAATATATT
>NZ_RXFY01000068.1:0-6149 GCF_044714355.1 Spiroplasma sp. ald
CAAAAATGAGAATTATTATTGAAAATATTTTTGCTATTCTTAAAAAATTTAAAATTATTACAAAAAAATATCGTAATCATAGAAAACGATTTAGTTTAATATTTAATTTAATTGCTTCAATTTATAATTTGCTATTAGTGTCTTTTTAAAAATATTTACAATTATTTTAATAGATTATGCAAGAAGTCTATTTTACTAGTGAATCATTAAAAACAGTAGAAAGCTATATGACATCGGCCAATAATTACTTTAAAAAAGTATGACAATTTTTAGATAAAATGTTATAAAATAAGATTTTTCTAAATATTTAATTAAAAAAGTGCTATTAAGATTAACTTAATAGCACTTTTTAACTAATTGTCTCTTCGAAAATAGTTTGAATATTATTTAATAAGTTTCCTTTAATATATGTTAATTCATTATCTAATAAATGACAACTAGTTTTAACATCATATCATAGGACATGGTCATTAATTGTTGTTTTTTTAAAGTTAATTTTATTAATATTTTCTTTTAATAATTCTAATAGTTTATCACTTTCCAAATGATCAATAATTAAATTAATTGCTTGTTGATTTGAAGTAAATTTATATCCTTCAAAAAAGTTAATAAAATTCATTGCATATTCTTCTTTTCATTTTGGGTTTGTTGAAAAAATATAATCTTTAAATTCAAATAAATGCATTTTTTGATTAAATGATCAATAAAAAGCTTTAATTTGACTAATAACTTCTGGACTAATTTGTAATTTTTTTTCATTAACATTAAAAGTTGAACTTAAAAATTGCATAAATAAATTAAGAATAATGTTTTCAGCAGCTGTTTTAACTTCTTTATGATATTTATCAAGGTTCTTTTGAATTAAAGGAACATCATAAAATAAATTATAATCAATTAAAAAGGCATACTTAATCCGGTTTCGTAAATAATTATCATACAAAGCTTGATAAATTTTTTTATTCACAATTACATTACTATAATAATTTGTAATTAATTTATCATTAATTGGTAAAGCTAATAAATAATCAATAAAAAACTTATTCAACCCTTGGTACTGAAACGGCATAATTTGATGATATGATAAAAAATATTTTCGATATTGACTAATACTCATTTTTCGTCAAATTGCTTCAGAACTAGTTGGATTAGAAAAATCAAATGTTAACTTTTCTGATTTAACAGTTGTTCATTCCGAAGGTTCTTCGTCAATTGGTTCAGGGTCATCTTTTAAAATAATATTCCGTTTTGTTGGGTCAATATAATTATCGTCATCATTTGTCATAATATGTTGTTTGTTAAATTTAAAATATTTTTCTTCATTAGAAGAATTATTAACTATTAAATCAGGAATATCATGTAAAGCAATTACAGGTTTTTTCTTTTCATTTTTAATTGGATATAATAACTGAATAAAATTGAGATACCGGTCTGGGAAAGATAGACTACTAAAATCAATTGTTTTGCGTTGTGATGTTGTTTTTGCTGTTGGTTCAGATTTTTCTTTTTGTTCAAAATTAGAACTTAACTTCGCAATTGGCTTTGTTGAAGGCGACACAGATGGTTCAACTATATCTTCTTTTTCTTGTTCTTGTCGACTAAATGATTCTAATGTTTCATTACCAACATAATGATATCCGCGGAGAAAAATAACCCGGTTATCTTTTAATAATGTAATAAATTGATTTGCCTGATCAGAAGTTACGGTTGGAAAATAAGTATGAATTAAATTTAATAATTCTGCTTTAATAATCCGATTACCATTTTTTGGTAAATATGTTTTAAATAAATATATTTCTAAATCCTTAAGGTTTTTCATTTTTTTAATTTTAGTTAAATCAAATTTCATAAGGCCTCCTATTTACCAATAATTTTTTGGACAATCCTATTAATAATATCTGCTTGGTAATTTTTAAATAACCAATTACTATGTAAAATTGCTTCAATTTTTCATCCGCGGTCAACCAAATACTTTTGACGATAAAAATCATATTCTTTTTGTTCAACCCCAATTGGATATGTTAAATCATCACAAATAACGCCTAATACATAATGGTCATTTTTCTGATCATATACTGTAACATCAATTTGATAAGTTCCTTGCACTGTATATGTTGCAATTTGATAATGTTCATAACCACTTAAGGCTGCTGTTAAAGCAGTGGCAACTTCTGTTGTAAATTGTCGGTTAATTTTAGAAATTTGCTGTTCTTGGTCATAACTTTTTGCTGTTGTTAACTTTGCTAATACTTTGTCTTCTTGATCTTTACCACGGTTTAATTGTTCAACATATTCCAAATAATATTTAAAGTACCGCGGACCAGGATGTTTTGAATCTTCTGAAATTAATGCTGATGGAAATGACTTAACAATATAAATTTTTTCTTTAGCCCGCGTAATTGCCACATTTAAGCGATTCTCACCACCTGCTTGCGATAAAGGACCAAAAAATTGTGCAAATTTATTATTTTCATCTCGGGCAAAACCAATTGAAAAAATAATAATATCACGTTCATCACCTTGAATATTTTCAAGATTTTTAACAAATAATCCTTCATTACGGCCATTATGCATTCGATGTAATTCTTGTTCTAATGCTGGTATTTTTTCAAATTCCGCAGTTAAATATTGTCAAATTAAGTTTTTTTGCACTTCATTAAAAGTAACAACCCCTATTGTTTCTTGTTGTTTTCGAGTTGTAATAATTTCTTTTAGTAACATAACAATTCGTTTTGCTTCAGGAATATTCCCGCGGTTTTTTCATACCCCATCGGGAACATCAATTAATTTTAATGGAAAATATTTTTTTGTCTTATTTGAAATCATAATTAAATTATTATCATAGAAAGCAGCATTTGAAAAATTAATTAATTCACTATACTTTGACCGGTAATGGAATCGTAACATACTAGAATTATATTGCTTACTAGCAAAATCAAGTAAACTCTTATCAGTTAAGGTTGTTTCAAGGGCTAATAATTCTTCGTTTTGTTCTAATCCATCATAATCAAACCGGGATGAAAAGAAATTTGTTGGTCCTAATTGTTTTTTATCCCCAGCAACTAAAATTCGTTCTGCCCGATAAATAATTGGAATTGCGCGCTCAACAAAAATTTGTGATGCTTCATCAAAAATTAATTGGTCAAATTCTTGATGATTTAATGGTAATAATTGCGAGGCAATATCTGGAATTACCATAATAACAGGAAATAAAATTTTAATTAATTCATAATTATTTTTAAAAAAATAAGTAATTGACCGTTTTGTTTTCTTTCGACATTCTTCAATAATTTTAGGCAATGTTTCAATATAATTTGCTTTAATAACATCTCGAATTTGTTGATGGTATAAATAAGTTAAATATTCCGTTGTATTAACCATTGATTGATTGCTTAATTTAGTTAGTTCTTCTCGTCAATTTAAAGTTCCAACTTTTAATAACTCAGCATGTTCTGATTGAAAACAATGAACAAAATAATGTTGATAAATTAATGGCATATCTGCTTCAGTTTTAACAACAGTTCCTAAGTAAGCATATAAGTCATAATTTTTGTCTTCCCGACGAAGACGATCATTTTGGTCAATCAATTCTAAACGATTAACAAAATAATCAATATTTTTAAATTCTCTTGTTAATGCATCAATTAAAGCTGCTTCCTCAATTTTAAATAAATTAAATTTATTTTCATCAACACTATTAATCGTATAACTAACAATATTATTTTTTAATACATTAAATATTAAAGCTAAAAATTTATGTGGTTTTAAACCTTCTGCTTTTTTTAACATTTTTTTAAATTCTTTTGCTCGAAAACGATGATAAATTTCTGCAAAATGCGGAAAATCATTAAACAATGCTAAAAATTTTTGAACTATAATTGTATTTTGATACATTCGATGACAATGACGATAATAATCTTCATATTCTAATTCAAAATAATAAAATTGACTTAATAATTCAAAATCTAATGATAATGGATGGTCCTTAACATTATTTAAAAATTGTAAATAATCTTGATAAGTATTTTGGCGCGCAAAAATTTTATATTTCTTAATATTATCAAATAACTGATCCATTTTAGTTAGATACATTGCACTTTCTACTTCTGGATATAATTGATTAATATTATTAATACTATTTAAAATTTTTTGATAAAAACTCTCTTTTTCTTCTAAGTTAGTAATCATTAAACAATAATTTTGAATTTTTTTCATATTATTATAAACAACTTTAATTGCATCTTGTTTTTCCGCACAAAATAGAACACGTTCCCCACGACATAAATTATTAACAATTAAATTACTAATTGTTTGAGATTTTCCTGTTCCAGGTGGTCCTTGAATAATTGTATTTTTTTCTAATGCTTTCTTAATGGCCACTTTCTGGGAAATATCATAATTGTTAATTGCCATTACTGTTCTTTCATTTAATTCTTCTTGATATCGCAGTTGGTTTTCTGCTCAATCCTCCTCAATATTATATTCATTTTGAAACATTTGACTAACAGAATGATCAGAAATTTTCTCTAAATCACAATAATCACGATATAACGTTGTTGATGAAATATTATACATTCCAAGATAACAATCAAAAACTAATCCTAAATTATTAACTTGATAATTATTAATTAAATATTTATCAAAGTTATCAACAACAATATTAGAAGATAATTGCTCATTTTGTTTGTAGTAATTTAAATTGTATAAATAATTTATTTTATCTTCATTTTTAATCTTAAATCCTAATGTTTTTAAATCAGTAATTGCTTTTTGAAAAATATCATCTGTTAAAGTTAGGGAATCAAAACTAAATTCTGCAACATTATAATTACTATCTTTAATTTGACTTAAGCGAATTGCTGAATTTAATAAAATTTCATCATGTTTTGTTGCTAAAACAATTTTAGTTTTTGTGCGACTAAGCTCATTAAGTGATCACAATAATAATGGCGCACGAAAAAATTTTTGTGATTGTGTTAGTCCTTCAATGTATGGTCAACCAATATATAATGGATTAATGTTTCGTTCAAAGTAATATAATTTAGCATCTTGTAAAATTCGTGTAAATTTATTAAAAATTTTTGTTGTTTCTTCACTAATAATTTTTTCTAATTTTAATAAGCTTTCCTCACTAACTTTTTTTCCATCTTTCTTAACAAACAATGTAAAAATAAATTCAAGAATTTTTGAATAATGCAAAATGGGGTACTTATTAAATGCATGTTGCTTTAAGTGTAAAACAAATTCTGCATCATTTTTACTTTTATTAATAATTCATCCAACGTAACCACAAATTTCCCTAATTGTTTCTCCAGATAATTTAGTAATAATAAGATTTTCTTTCTTATTAATATTTTTTCAAACTTTTTCTGGGTCTTGGTTTGATAAAAATAATAAGTCTAAGAAATTAATAATATTTTTACTTTTTGTGTTAATTTTGGTTAAAAAAATGTCTCCCACTGATTTATCATTTAATAGTCGTTTTTTATACTCACTTAAAATCGTTAGAATATTTTTTTTCATAGTTTTTTTCTTCCTATTAATATTACTTATATTAGCACATTTGTTAAAAGTTGTAAATTATTGTAGAAAAGCAAATGTCTTAAAAATAAAATTTTATGAAATAAATTTAGTTAAAAACTACAATAATTTTCAAAAATAGTATATGATTAAAGTAGTGTATGACTAATTTATTTAGTAGATAACATTACATTGATGAGGATAATAGTATGAACGCTATTAATCAATTATTAAATACATTAGAAAATTACGGCAGTATTACGGGAACAAATATTGTTAAAATTCAAACATTACAAAAAAAATTATACCATTAAAGATAATTGTTATTTAGTTCAAAAGAAACAAAATTCAAATGAATATGTCTTTTTTGCTAACGCGAAAATATTACCTTGATGAAATTATGAATATGATAATGATCAAAACTTAAAAATTATGAAAAATAACAAAGAAATTATTGAAACAATTCCGAAAGAAAGATATTTATCATTCAAAAATGATAAAGATGCAATAACTAGTAGTCAAATAGTAATTCCGTTACCGTTAGCAAAACAATTATCTGCTGAAATAGAAAAATTTAAAAAAGGTGGCAAAGCTAACAAATTATCACTAAAAAATCGATTATTTATGACTTT
>NZ_RXFY01000069.1:0-6100 GCF_044714355.1 Spiroplasma sp. ald
ATTAAATTTTTAAATAAAAGACATAATTAATTAAAATTATAATTTGCTATTAGTATCTTTTTAAAAATATTTATAATTATTTTAATAGGTTATGCAAGAAGTCTATTTTAGATTCCTATAATTTCTATTTTAAATATATTTTATAGGAATTTTAAAATAACTAGGTTATGCAAGAAGTCTAATGTTTAATAAACACTGTTATTAAACAATGTTAAATATATAAAATAATAAAAATTGGCACACTGAAAAATACTATTAAATTTTAAAGTAATAGTTATATAAAATAAATTAATAAAAATAAATAAACTAGTGTGCCTTAGTTTTGTTTAAAATCTTAATAATAACAAAAATTCCAAATGGAATTAAAATAATTCATGCATCACCTAAAAAGATCATTAATTGCGGTAAAATACCATATACAGCATCTTTTACTTTACCCATTGCATTACCTAAACCAGTTCAAATGGAATTCATTCCATCACCAAAACCGATTTTTGTAACTGTTTCAGTTAATAAATTCATTATTTTCTATCCTCCTTTTTTTCAAGTTCTTTTTTATCTTTTTTCTTACTTTGAATTTGTTTAACTTTTTGATAAATTGATAAACCAATTCATGCAAAAATACCTAACAAAATCAAAAACTAAATATCCATGTTAATCATACTGGCATGATATAGCTCCTTTCAATAAATTAAAAAATTGAAATTTTCAAACTCGCTCCGCTGGTTGTCGCTTTGCTCCAACTACCCAGTAATAATTGCAAAACAATTCTGGCTAGATTAAGTGAGCGAAACCCGAATGTAGATATAGAAGATATAAAATTGTTGTATAATCATTATGATAATACTTATTTTTATGTTCATATTTTTGCAAAACCAAATTCACAATACTTTGGTTGAGAAATTGTTAATTTTTCTATTTCTTAAAAAAAACCATATCAACTGTAAGTACAGACCCTAACTTAGGGGAACTACCCAGTAATAATTGCAAAACAATTCTGGCTAGATTAAGTGAGCGAAACCCGAATGTAGATATAACACAGATAATAGTCACTTTTGTTAGTGATAATGAAGATGGTAGTCAATCATGAAGAATTATCCCTAGTTCAAATTCAATTTATTATGGTTCAAATAATATTCGTTCTGCAAACAATTATGAAATTTGAAATAACTAAAATAAAAAGAACATTTCTTAGTAAAATTTTAACATAATTTTTATTTTAGATGTTCATTTCTGAGTTGATTTGTTGCACTTGCATTTACAATCTACAAGTTAATAAAAATAATAAAAAAATATTAAAATATAGGGTTGAAATGAAAAAATATTCGTATAAAATTGAAATCTTCTGCGAAAATTTTTCTAAAAAAGAGTATAATAAAATGTGGCAATAATTTCATTGCTAGTATTCCACTTATATATTTAAAATTAATACTTCTTACTTAATCTTTTAAGTAAAGGAGAAATAATTATGCAAACACACACAGGAGTAATTATCCTTATTGCTGTTGCAATAGGTTTTTACTTTCTTGGATATTTATTTGAAAAATATTTAAGATTTAAATTAATCAAAAAAACAAAATTAAAAATTAAACAAGCAGAAGATAAAGCAAAAAAAATTATTAATGCTGCTAAAGCAGATGGACGCGTTGAAGCAGCACAAATTAGACAAGAAATGAAAGATGAATTAACTCGCAAACGTGAAGAATTTTTAGCAACCGAAAAATTTTTAGTAGATAGAGAACGTTTAATTGTTGAGAGAGAAGAAGTATTAAATGGCAAAGAGCAAGAAGTGTTTCGCAAGAAAGAAGAATTGCAAGGAAAGATTAACTATTATCAAGAAATGGTAGAACGAAATCTTCATCAACTTGAAAAAGTTGCCGGATATTCACTTGAAGAAGCAAAAGATGTTCTTTTTAAAGAAATAAGTGATCGGTATCAAAAGGAAATTGGTGAATTTTTACGAAATGCTGAAAATACTGTAAAAATTAATGCCAAACAAACAGCCATTAACATTATTACTACTGCAATTGAACGTTATGCAGCAAAAGTTGTGGCAGAAAAAACAACAACTTCAATTTATTTAGAAGATGATAATATGAAAGGACGAATTATTGGGAAAGATGGGCGTAATATTCGTACATTTGAAATAGCAGCAGGGGTTGATTTAATTATTGATGATACACCTAATGTTGTACAAATTTCATCTTTTAACCCAATTCGTCGGGAAATTGCAAAAAAAACTTTAGAAAAATTATTACTTGATGGCCGAATTCAACCAACGCGAATTGAAGAAACAATCAAATTAGAACAAGAAGAAATCGAAGTGACAATTCTTGAAGTAGGAAAAGAAATTGCGGCTGAATTAGCAATTCATAATTTAGATATTGAATTAATTCGTCACTTAGGAATTTTAAAATATCGAACTAGTTATGGTCAAAATGTCTTATTACATTCTGTCGAAGTAGCAAAATTAGCAGCAATAATGGCAAGTGAACTGGGGTTAGACCCTGCAATTGCAATGCGTGCTGGGTTATTACATGATATTGGAAAAGCAGTTGATTTTGAAAATGAAGGAAGTCATGTTACTTTAGGTGTTCAAATTGCAACAAAATGTAATGAACATTCAATTATTATTAATGCAATCGCTTCGCATCATGGCGAAGTACCAGTAACTAATCCTTATTCTATTTTAGTATCAGCATCTGATACGTTGTCAGCTGCTCGTCCAGGCAGTCGTAATAATACTGTTGAAAATTATATTGCCCGAATGAATGAGTTAGAAAAAATTTGCCAAACAGTCCATGGTGTCCAATCAGCTTATGTTTTACAAGCAGGACGACAAATTCGAGTTATTGTTAATCCAATTATTAATGATGATGCTCGTACTCATAAAATTGCGCTTGATATTAAGGAAAAAATTAAACAAGCAAAGGCAATTCCTGGTGATATTTTTATTACAGTTATCCGTGAATTACGAGTTACGGAAACTGTTATTTAAAGAATAAAATTTTTATTCTTTTTTTATGTTAATTTTAGTATAATTAATTAATAGGAGTGTATTTGTTATAAAAATTAAAGGAGAAAAATATGATTGGAGATTTTTTAGCGAATCGATTGAAAAAATCAATTGAAAAAAATATGAAAAAATCAACTTTAACGACTGATGCTATTACTGAAACAATGCGTGAAATTCGATTAGCATTATTGGAGGCTGATGTTAATAATGAAGTAGTTAAAGATTTTATTAAAGCTGTTGAAACAAAAGCACGGGGTGAATATATTCTTGATGGATTAAATGCATCACAAATGATGGTTAAAATTGTGCATGAAGAATTAGTTAATATATTTGGAAAAATAGTTAAAGAATTATCACTTACTTCAAAACCAACAATTGTAATGATGGTTGGTTTACAAGGAAGTGGTAAAACAACCACAACGGGGAAAATTACTAAGTTAGTTGAAAAGAAATATCACAAAAAACCATTATTAGTTGCTTGTGATATTTATCGACCAGCAGCGATTGAACAATTAAAAACAATTGGAAAAAATTTAAATATTGAAGTTTTTGAGCGCGGAACACAAAATCCAGTAACGACTGCGCAACAAGCAATTACTTATGCAAAAGATAATAAAAATGATGTTATTTTAATTGATACAGCTGGACGTTTACATATTGATGCTGAGTTAATGCAAGAATTAAAAGAAATTAAAAATAATATTACCCCGGATGAAATTCTTCTTGTTGTTGATGGGATGACAGGGCAAGACATTATTAATGTTGCGATTGAATTTAATCAGTTATTAAAATTAACAGGAGTAGTTGTTACAAAACTAGATGGTGATGCTCGTGGTGGGGCTGCTTTGTCAATTACACATTTAACAAAATTACCAATTACTTTTATTGGAACTGGAGAAGGAATGAGTAATTTACAAATCTTTTATCCTGACCGAATGGCTGATCGAATTTTAGGAATGGGAGATGTTCAAACCTTAGTTGAAAAAGCAAAAGATGTATTAGATGAACGTGATATCAAAAAAACAATGAATCGAATGATGATGGGACAGTTTGATTTGCAAGATTTATTAAACCAAATGCGCCAAATTTCAAAAATGGGTAAAATGAGCGGAATTATGAAATTATTACCTGGAATGCCAAAATTAAGTGATGAAAAAATTGCTGATGCTGAACGAAAATTAAAAGTAACCGAAGTATTATTATCATCAATGACAGTGAAAGAACGTCGTGAACCACGATTATTAAAACATTTATCACGAAAAAATCGGATTTTAAAAGGCTCAGGACGAACTGAAAAAGAATATAATGAGCTAATTAATCAATTTGAAAAAACAAAAAAACAAGTTGATGAAATTGCTCGTCAAATTAAATCAGGGCGTATGCCAAATATTCCTGGGATGGGTGGTCTAAGCGGAATGGGTTTTAATTAATCTATTTAAGAAAACTGTTTTTTAAACAGTTTTTATTTTGTGATACAAAATAATGTTGTTTTAACAAAATTATTTCTAAATAATAAAATGACTATCCAAGATTAAACATTATAAATTATTAAAAGTCTTAGAAAAGGAAAAACATATGAAAGAAAATAGCAAAAAATGGTGAATGATTAATATTAATAAAATAAAAATTAAAGATAACATTAGTTCTTCATCAGCAACAATTGTTTCAAGTGATTTTTCGTTTTATCGAGGATCAGTGATTCTTTATTATACTCTTGATAAATCAATTGCTAATCAAATTGATTTAAATCGACAATATACTCCAAATAAAACTTGAGTACAAAATCGAGGTTACTGAGGAATGTGAATTAATAATAATATTGCAACAAAACTTGAACAAAATTTAACAAATGCTTTTTTAAGTCCAGTTAATTATACTAATTTACCATTCTATGATCAAAAAGCATTTATTTCTTATGATGAATTATTGTCCTTTTTAGATGAACCAGTTCGACATTCTTGACAACAATTTATCAATCATTATTGTTCAACTTATCAAAATAAATTAAAAGAAATTATTACATTATTTTATAATATTTGTGCTTTTCTTTGAACAAAACAAGAAATTAATAAAGTTTTAAGTTCTGTTATTAGTTATTATTAAAGACGGACAATCTTTAGAAACAAAAGGTTATACAAATTCAAACAACCGGCAAATTGCAATTGCATATGATGCAATAAATTGTAACTATGAAGAGATATGAAAGCAAAATTGGATTGAAGGTGTAATATACCACAGACATTTTGGAGATTTAAACAAAACAAGAAAAAATAATAAAATATATAATTTTAAATATAAAAATATTATTAAAAATAATACATATATAAATAAAAACTCTAAAATTGACACACTAAAAAATATTTTTTAATAAAACTTTATAAATTTTAAATTATTTAGTTAAATTAGTTAAAAATTGAAATGGTGTCTGAAAATTTAAAGATTTATGTACTCTTTCAAAATTATAAAAATAATAGTAATCATTTATTTTATTTTGTAAAGCAACTCCATCCAATATTTTTTCATCAAATACAAATAACTTAGTATAATTTTGATGAAATCTTTCAATTTTACCATTTGACTGTGGAGAACGAACAGGTGTTGTTTGATGTAAAATATTTTTATCTGTTAAAAATTGAGTAAAATTAGTTTCTTTAACAGTACTTTTTTGATTATTCCGATGACTATTAATAAATTCAGAACCGTTATCAGTTCTAATTCGTGTTATTTTAATACCAAATATTTAAATGGCATCGTGTAGATACAAGTTCCAAATTTGTATCTCTTGCTAGATTGATAATAACACTCTTTAAAATAAATGCAACTATTTTTTTAAAAAAAATAAAATATTTGTAATTTTAGTCTATTTTAAGCATATTTAGGCATACTGAAAAATAGTTTATTAAATTATGGCCGTATAAATTATTCAAATAAACTTATTTAAAATTCTCTGAAAATACTTCTTTGGAAGTTCTTCAATTTAGAACAGGTCTTAATTTTTCATTTATAACTTCATTTACTACTCAATAGACTTCTTGCATAACCTAGTTATTTTAAAATTTCTATAAAATATATTTAAAATAGAAA
>NZ_RXFY01000007.1:0-23101 GCF_044714355.1 Spiroplasma sp. ald
ATTAAATTTTTAAATAAAAGACATAATTAATTAAAATTATAATTTGCTATTAGTATCTTTTTAAAAATATTTACAATTATTTTAATAGGTTATGCAAGAAGTCTATTATTAAATTAATGCCATATGCTGTAATGTCAATGATAATTTATGCTATTATTTCACGACCAATTGGATACTTAGCACACATTGAAATTATTGTTGGAGTTGGTTATTTATGTTTAATTATTGCTTTAATTTGGCATTCATTATTATTAACATTATCAGGAGTAAATCCATTTAAATGATGGAAGTTTGCTATCAAACCGGTAATTCAGGGTTTTACAACTCAATCTTCTAATGCAACCTTACCCGTAACAATGGAAGTTTTAAAAGATGATATAAAAGTAAAAGAGAATCTTGTTGGAATATCTGCTCCTTTAACTACAACAATGGGGTTAACTGCTTGTGCAGGTGTACAAGCAGGAATTATTTTACTAGGTTATGCAAGAAGTCTGTTGTTTCTTTTATTTCAACAGCTGGTTTATATGATTTAACTGTTGCTAATTTCTTTATTGTTTTATTGGTAGTAGTTGTCGCATCGTTAGGAATTGCTGGTGTGCCAGGGACAGCAAGTGTTGTTACTGCTGGTGTTTTAGGAGGAATTGGATTAGGAACATTGTATGTGCCAGTTTATGCAATTATTGGTTCTCTAGATGGTTTATTTGATATGGGACGAACAGCTGTCAATGTTGCGGGGGATTACAAGCAACAACAACTGCTGCTCAGTTAACTAATTCATTAGAAAATGAAGACTTAATTCTTTTTAAATGGTCAAGATTGCGAAAAAAAACGAAAACGGGAAAAAAAAACAAAGAATAAAGGCTTAGTCCTTTATTTTTATTTTAATAATCTAAGGTTATAATATTACTATAGAAGAAAGAGAGTTGAAAAATATGAAAGTAATAGTAATTGGTGGTTCAACAGCTGGCATGACAGCAGCAAGTAAATTAAAACGTATGTTAAAAAATGATGTTGAAATTATTGCTTATCAAAAGTTTAAATATCCATCATTAGGAGCTTGTGGAATTCCTTATTATGTTGGAAAACATTTTGACAATGCAGAAAGAATGATTGCACGAACTGTTGAAGAATTTCAAAATCTGGGGATTCTTGTTAAAACTAGTTGTGAAATAACACGCATTGATTTTAAAACAAAAACTATTTACGGAATTAACTATAATACAAACCAAGAATTTATTGATAATTATGACAAATTAATTATTAGTGTTGGAGCAACACCACGTCGTTTAAATTTAGCAGGAGAAAACGCTGTAAATGTTTTTACAGGGACAACCTTGGAAGCTGCCATTGAATTACGTTCACGTTTAAAAAAAGTAAAAAATGTTACTATTATTGGCGGAGGTTTTATTAGATTAGAATTTTGTGAAAGTTTTGGCTTGGCAAGAAAAAAATACGTTAATTGAAGCTGACAAATGAATTTCACGAAAATTGCTTGACAAAGATATTGCGCATTTATTAGCAAATGATTTAGAAAAAAAGGAATTAAAATTAAAACAAATACCAAAGTAACAGAACTTGTTGTTGAAAATAATAAGGTAACAAAAATTAAATTATCATCGGAAGAAGAAATTGTAACAGATTTAGTATTAGTTACAATTGGGGTTACTCCTGCAACTAATTTTTTAAAAACAACAGATTTAAAAATGAATGAATTTGGGGCAATTTTAGTGAATAACAAATTTGAAACAAATATTAAAGATGTTTATGCTGTAGGTGATTGTGTGATGACAAAAAATATTATTGATAATAAATTAAATTATATGGTCGTTAGCAACAATTGCAGCCAAAAATGGTAAGGTTCTAGGTAATATTTTAGCAGGAAAGAAAGATCATTTTCCTGGTGGAATTGGAACAAGTATTATGCAGGTTTTCGAAAGTGAAATTGCTCGAACAGGATATACAAAAGAACAAGCAATTTTGAATGGTTTTAATGTGAAAGAGGTCGTTGTAAACGGAACAGATCATACACACTATGTTGCTGATGCGAAGCCAGTAACAATTAAAATTATTTATGACCAAAAAGCTAAAATTATTGTTGGTGCACAAATTTTTGTTTATAATAAAGCTAGTTTAAGAATCAATGCTTTAATCCCAATTATTTGAACAAAAACTAAAATTGGTGAAATTGAGTATTTAGATCTACCATATTCACCTCCTTTTGCAAAAAGTGTTGATGTATTAAACGTTGCTTTGACAAAAATTAATGAGTAATAAAAATTAAAGGAGATAATAATATTAAATGACAGTAAAAAATGCAATTAATTGACGAAAAACTATTAAAAAATATAATAGTGAAAAAGTAATTAATCAAAAAGATTTAACAGTAATACTTGAAGCAGGGCGCTTAGCACCTTGTTCATTAGGAATTGAAGTAACTAATGTTGTTAGTATTACAAATCAAGAATTAAAAAAGAAATTTGCTGATGAAGCAGTGCTTGACTGAAATCAAGAAAAAGTCAAAAATGCTAGTTGTATAATGCTTATTATGGGTACTAATCCATCTTATTTAGTTTCAACTGAATTTTTAACAAAACGCTTAGAACGAGTTATTAATCAAGCAGATGATTTAGAAAAGGCAATTAAAAAATATCAAACTTTTTTGCAACAAAAAGAACATCTTTCTGCATTTGTTTCAGAACAAGCTCATATTGTAACTAGTTTTATTACAATTCAAGCTGCTGATTTAAGAATAGGAACTACTATTATGGGTGGTTTTGATGCAAAAAAATGTGATGAGTTATTAGCAAAACATTGTACGTTTGATCAAGGAAAATATCATACAGTCTTAGCTTTAGCGTTAGGATACTATGATGAAGATGATGATAAAGCAACAATGCCACGTGTTAGAATTGATTTTAATGAATTTGCAAAGATTATTAAATAATCTTTGTTTTTTTTAAAATATGTGTTATCATTATTTACATGCAAATAATATGCAGTCATATTATTAAAAGTGAGGTGAGTTATATGGCAAGAGAAGGAATCCATCCAAAATATTTTGATACTAAAATTATGTGTACAACTTGTGGAACTGAGTACATAAGTGGTTCTACTAAAGGAGAAGAATTAAAAGTTGATACTTGTTCTTCATGCCATCCCTTCTATACAGGAAGTCAACAGTTTGCTAATGCAGCTGGACGTGTTGAACGATTTAAATCTAAATTTAATAAAAAAGAAGAGTTAGTAAAACAAACAGAAAAAGCATCAAAAGCACAAAAAGAACTTAACAAAAAAACAGCGAAACCAAAATCTGATGAACAAAAAGCAGAATAATTGGTAAACCTTTATCTTAAAAAGATAAAGGTTTTTTTGATATTTTGTAATGTAATTTTATTAAATTAGAAACATAATTCTTCAAAAATTAGCGGAAATATAAGTTTAACTTAACAATAACTATTTTTTATTATTTTTATTTGGGTATAATAAAATTAATTGGGAGCGTGGTATTTTAATGGGATTGAAAATTAATAATTTAAAGTATAAACGATATAAAAAAATTATTTTTAGTGATTTAAATTTTAGTGTTGATAGTCAAGAAATTTTGGGGACTCATTTTGAGAATAAGTTTTCACAATTATATTTTTTAAAATTGTTATTGGGAAAGAAAAAACCACGTAATGGAACAATTTATTTAAACAATAGAAATATCACAACTTTATTACCAAAAGAACGTAGAATTGGTTATGTATCACCCGCCCCATTAAGATTAGCTTTTTTACCAACAAAATTACGTTTGGCTTATCATATTTTAAAAACGCCAAAATTTTTACATGATAGTTCATTAAAATATAATAAAAATAAATATTTTTATAAAAATTTAGTTTTTATTGGTAATGATTTAAATAAACAAGATTTAATATTAAAAATAGATAAAATCATTAATGAATATTTTAATAATTCAATTCATATTAAAAAAGAATGAATTGAGACTTATTTAACTCAAATTAGTGAATTCCATAAAAAAGAAATTAGTAAAATTTTAGATGATGATAAAGATTCAATTTTTATTCAAAGTTTACATACTTATACTTACAAAAGAGAAGAAATTCGTGTATATGAAGGTTATCTTGCATTTTTACAAGCTTTATGAGATAAAATTTATTATATTTCTGACTTAGATTATTTGTGTGATTGTTATGAAATTGCTAAAAAAAGAAAACTTAAAGATAAAAGTTTTGGTTTTATTGGGGCAAAATTAGTTTGTGAAAAGTATTTAAAAATATTGCAGACTGAAATTACATATGAACGTTATTTTTTAATTAAAGCACGAAAAGCATTAAAAAAATATCGTCTTAATGTTATAAATATGGTTTTAAAAGATAGTAAACATAAGAGTGTTATTAAAGGAATTTTAAATAAAAGTAATTCCTCAAATATAATTACTTGAACAAAATTATCAGAAGATCAATGATTTAACTATAATCAAAAACAAGAACAATTAATTGCAAATTTATTACCAGATGAAGCAACAATTATTAAGGGAAAAGTTTTAGAATATTTTCATAAATATCATTTGGAATTATTAAATAATACATTAGAAACTCGTGAAAAAGATAATTCACTTGCTATTGAAGAAGCAAATGAAAAAGTTGTAACAGTTTATAATCAAGCTTTTGAAGAAGTTAAAAAATTAATGAGTAATTTAAATATTAAAATGAATTGATTTAAACTTACTAAAAATTTAAGTAGTTTTGATCATACTAAAATTAGATTGATTAATGCCATTTTAAGTAAGAAAGAATTAATTATTTTACATAATACTTTTGACAATTTAACTCATAATGAAGCAAATGAATTAAATGAAATTTTACTTAGTTTAAAAAACTATAATCCACAGTTAACTTTTTTAGTTTTAACAAAGAACATTGAGAATATTAAAAATTATGTTACACAATTATTATTTTTTGATAAGGATAATAATTACAAATTGATGTCAAAAAATCATGCTGAATTTTTACCTAATACAATTAATTTATATCAAATAATGTATAATAGTTCAGAAAATGTTTTTAGTATGAAATATTCTATAGCAGAAAATGTTTTAGAAAATGAAAAAATTAAGATTAAATTACCTAAAGGAACTAAATTAATTGATCAAAAAGAATATTATTTAGCAGTTAATCCAAACTTAATCTCATTCCAAAAGACAAAGGAATTTAACAAAGATTTATATTTATTATATAAAGGACATGTTAAGTCAATTAAAAAAGTCTTTAAATCAATTGTTTGCTTTTTTGAAGTTAATGATGAAGTTATGTTTAAAATTTTAGTGTCAGAAAAAGAACTAAATTTAAAAAAAACAACAACAATATATTTTGAAAAGAATGCATTATTAGTTTATGATAAAGTTAACAATAATTTAGTTGTTAACATATAAGCGAGGAAAACAAATGCAAGATTTAAAAGGAATTATTTTACAAAAAATTAAAGATTATAAGACAATTATTTGTTTACGTCATATTTCACCAGATGGTGATGCATATGGTTCAGCATTTGGATTAGCACAATTCATTAAAGATAATTTTCCAAATAAGAGGGTGTTAGTTGATGGTGCACCAAATGATTTTTTAGCCTTCTTAGCAACACCTGATCTTCTTCAAGCAGAAGATTATAAAGATGCATTAGTAATTGTGACTGATACAGCGAACATTGAACCAATTGATAGTAAATATTGGCAGAAAGCAAAAGAAGTTATTAAAATTGATCATCATCCTAATGTTACGCCATTTGGTGATATACAATGAATTGATGAAACTAAAATTGCAGTTTCAGAAATGATTGCTGAGTTAGTTTTAACATCAAAATTAATAGTAACACCAGAGGCAGCCAAATTAATTTTTACTGGAATTGTAACAGATTCAAATCGTTTTATGTATAGTAAAACTTGCCACAATACTTTTATGTTAGCAGGGCAATTAGTTGCGACAGGTTTTGATTTGCAATCAATTTATCAAAATTTATATGAAGAATCATGAGTTAATGTACGCTTTAAAAATTATTTGTTATCGCAAGTAGTTATTTATGATAAAGAAATTAGTTATGTTAAGATAACTGATGAAATATTAAAAGAACATAATATGAGTTATGAGACTGTTAAACCATGGGTTAATATTATGAGTAATATTAAAGAATTTAAAATTTGAATGTGAGTAATTGAAAATAAAGCAGAGGGTTATATAAACCTTAGCATTCGTAGTAATACTTATATTATTAATAAAGTAGCAGAAAAGTACTATGGTGGTGGTCATCAGTTAGCAAGCGGTGCAAAAATTTATCAGTGAGAAGATTTAGAACGAGTTTTAAAAGACTTAAGTTTTGTAATTAAAAATAACATTAAATATATGGGAGGTTAAGAATGTATTTTTTAAATAGTAAAGCTCAAATAGGCTGAATAGAAGTTATCACTGGTTGTATGTTTTCTGGAAAAACCGAAGAGTTTATTCGCCGCTTAGTTCGCCTAGGTTATGCTAAATTTGAAATTCAAGTTTTTAAACCAACAATTGATAATCGTTATAGTGAAAACCAAGTTTTTAGTCATAGCAAAAAAGCAGTTGAAGCAATATCAGTTAAGAATTCTGAAGAGTTATTAACAAACCTTAAACCAACAACAAATGTTGTTGGGATTGATGAAGTCCAATTTTTTGATAATAATATTGTTAAACTTGCTGATTCTTTAGCAGATAAAGGAATTATTGTTATTGTTAATGGTTTAGATAAAGATTTTCGAGGTGAAGCTTTTATTAATGTTGAACAATTAATGACACGAGCAGAAGAGGTTAAGAAATTGCATGCAATTTGTGTTAGATGTGGAAATTTAGCAAATAGAACCCAACGTTTAATTAATGGGAAACCAGCTAATTATTATGATCCAATTGTTTTAATTGGTGAAAAGGATAAATATGAAGCTCGCTGTCGTCATTGCCATGAAGTAACATACTAATGTAGGAGGAAAAAATGTTAACAAAAAGTGGATTAAATGCTGAAGTTTATTTTATTATAAATAGTAAACCAAAAAATATAAAAAAAATTAAAGCTCATTTTGTTGAAAATTTGCCAATTAATTCCAAAATAATAATTTTAGAAGACTTATTAATTAAGGAAAATGACAATGTGATTGTTAATGGTAATGTTTTTAAAATTAGCCAAAAAATTATTCATAAACATCCCATTAAAAAAACATTTGAAAGTTGCGAATATCGTTTAACTTTAGTTGACCAATTAAAAAATTTGCCAAAATTTCAAACATTAATTTCAAATCAGTAAAAAGTCATTAATTATTATGATTTTTTTATTATAATGAATTAAATTAATCATTATTATTTAAAATATATTATAATTGTTAAGTGTCTAAAAAAGAGGTGAAGCAAATGAATCAAAAAACAATTGAACTATTAGAAACGATGTTAAAGCGGTGAAATTTAATTAATGAAGAATTAACAAAACCAGAAATAGTTAATGATGTAAAAAAGTTAACTAGTTTAGCAAAAGAACAAGCACAATTAGAGGAAACCGTTGCTTTATACTTAAATTATAAAAATGTTTTAAATAATATTAATGAAGCAAAATTAATTTTAGAGACAGAAAAGGATTATGAGTTAATTGAATTAGCAAAAGAAGAATTAAAAACCTCAGAAATAAGAAAAGAACAACTTACAGCAGAGTTAAAAGTAATGTTATTGCCAAAAGATCCTAATGATGATAAGAATGTTATTTTTGAAATTCGTGGAGCAGCAGGTGGTGATGAAGGAAACATTTTTGCTGGTGATTTATATCGAATGTATATAAAATATACAGAACAACAACATTGAAAAGTAGAATTAATTGAAGCAAATGAATCAGAAGCAGGTGGCTTTTCTACAATTTCCTTTATAGTTAAAGGAGATCGTGTTTATTCAAAAATGAAATTTGAATCAGGAGCACATCGTGTTCAACGAATTCCAAAAACAGAAAGTAAAGGGCGAGTACATACATCAACAGCAACCGTTGCCGTTTTACCAGAAATTGAAGAAGTTGATTTTGAAATTAAAATTGCTGATTTAAAAATTGATACTTACCGTGCTTCAGGAGCAGGGGGACAACATGTTAATACAACTGATTCAGCTGTTCGAATTACTCATTTACCAACAGGAGTTGTTGTAACTTCCCAAGATGGCCGTAGTCAACATGATAATAAGGCATTAGCAATTCAACATTTACGAAGTAAATTATATGAAGAACAGCAACGTAAAATTAATGAAGAGCGTGGAACATTAAGAAAAGATGTAGTAGGAACAGGCGACCGGAGTGAAAAAATTCGAACATATAATTATCCTCAGAATCGGGTTACTGATCATCGTATTAATTTAACACTACAAAAATTAGACCAAATTATGGAAGGTAATTTAGATGAAATTGTAGTAGCATTAATTAATGAAGAACAAAGATTGAAAATGGAAGGAAACTAATGACAGTTAATGAATTAATTCAAAAGTCAGAAGATTATTTGAAAGACTCGAATAATGCTAATTATCTTGCCGATATTAAAATTTTAATAGCATTTTTTATGAAAACTTCATTAGCAAAATTATATGCAATTCAAAATGATAAAATTAATTTTAAGATTGATGATTATTGACAACAGTTAATGGCATATCGTAATGGAAAACCAATCCAACATATTACTAATTTACAAAATTTTTATGGATATGATTTTTATGTTGATTATAATGTTTTAATTCCTCGCTATGAAACAGAAGAATTAGTTGATAATATTAATATTATAATTGATGAAATATTGCTTAATAATGGTGATGAACCATTAACTTTAATTGATATTGGAACTGGGAGCGGAGCAATTGCAATTAGTTTAGGCTTAGAAAATCCAAGTTTAACAATTTATGCTAGTGATATTTCAACTGAAGCATTAAAAGTAGCAAAAAGAAATATTAAGCAGTTAAATTGCAAAAATGTTAAATTATTGGAAGGTGATATGCTAGAACCATTTATTAAAAATAAGATTAAAGTTGATCTGCTAGTTTGTAATCCACCTTATATTCCAAAGAATCAAAATATTAGTAATCGTGTTAAAAATTATGAACCACATGTTGCTTTGTTTGGTGATATTGATGGCCTATATTTTTATCGAGAAATTTTTCAAAATTGACAAAAGGTTGTTAAAAAAAATGGCATTTTATGTTTTGAACATGGTTATGACCAAAAAAAAGATTTAGAAAAATTAGTAAAAGAATATTTTCCAAATCAGAAATATTATTTTCAAAAAGATATAAATAAAAAATGACGAATGTTATTTATTAATATTTTGTAGTAAAATAAAAGAAACTTAAGTGTGAGGTGCAGGATATGGAAGATAAACTTAAAAATATTAAAAGAACTCGCATTATTAGTATTGCTTTTTTATTAGTTTTATTTATTATGGTCCCATATTTTACTTTTATATATGTATCACATAGTGGTCAACTTTTAAAAAAATACTTTAATTTTATTGCAACAGTACCTAAGGACGTGTTAACAACATTTACAACACCTAATCTACCAAATGAGTTTTTAATCTTTGGTTTGCCATATATTGCGTTAGGAACATTAGCAGGTGCCATTATTAGTAGTGTTTTTTACATTCATCATCAGAAACGAACAGTTAATTTTATTAATAGAATGTTGTTAATTGGAACAGTTTTTATTATCTCTTTTCTATTTAGTGCTTGTTTATTATTTTCACTTGCAGAATATTATTATGATTTATTTACAGAGTGATGTCGTTCTTTAAGAGGTGGTTATACTGGTCCTGAGTTTGTTAAAAATATTCAAGATATGATTCATAAAGATATTCCAAATCGAGATGCAATTGTTAAAGCATTAATTAATTTAGCAACAGGGCCTGAAACAAACAATAAATATCCATTAACATGAATTGGTCTTAATGCTATTTGATGAATTACAGGATTACAAATGATTTTTATTATTTTTATTATGTTGAAAGTTAGTTTTAAATTAGAATGATTATTAAATGATAATATTAATCCAACTAAAAAAGAAGAATTATTTGTTTTAAAAGATACATTTAATCAAAGTCGTCTTAAAAAGTTTATTAGTCTATATTTAATTCCAAATGAATTTAATATTTCACTATGAGTTGTTTTTTTTTCAAGTATGGTTTTTATTCCCCAATTTGTTTATACAATTATTATTGGCAGTAGTTTTACTGATGCAAACCGGTTTTTTTTATTTTCTTACTTTTATCCACAATTAACAATTAATGCTATTATACCGAATACAACTAGTATTTTAGATCAACCAAATATTGATTATTTTGAGATGACAATGAATATGCCCGGGTCAGGAATTTTTATTAGTGTTGTACCAATTGTTTCTTCTGCTTTAATTATTTCAATGTTATTTGCATTTACTTTTGTAATGTTGAAAAAACCAAATTTAACTAAAAAAGGTTTTATTAGTTTTTATGTTAGTTTTTTAATTGTAACTGGGACTTCACTAGTAATGTTTCTGGTTTCTCAATATGAATTAACAAAAGCAGTTGATTATTGAAATAGTCAAAGTGATAATTTTAAAGAAACAGTAATGGAACCACTTTTTAAAACAACACATTTAGATTATTTTTGATTACAAGGAAATGAATTATTAGCAAGTGGTATTCTATTATCTGCTTTCATTACTGTTTTATCAATTATTGCTCTTTTACATATTTCAAAAATTAAAAGTAATCATATTAGCAATGAACAAATTAAATCAAATTCAAAAGGTTCATAAGAAAGGAGGCTAATTATATATGAAAGTATATACTGTAAAAAATCGCAAAGAGATTATTGCTGGTTATTTAGCAGAAAAAGTTATTATTGTTCCAACAGATACTATTTATGGTATGACGTGTATTATTAGTTCACCAGTAGCAAAAGCGAGAATTTTTAAAGTTAAAAGACGATCAGAAAAAATGTATTTATCAGTTATTGTTAGTTCAGTTCGTATGGCGAAGAATTTTATTGACTTGCCACGTGATGATTTAAAGCTCTTTAAAAAGAATGAAACTATTACTATAATAATAGGTAACATAAAAGATGATATTAATAAGCTTTATAACATTACAGAAGATAATACAATTGGGATTAGAATTACAAAATCAAAATGATTAAAAAAAATTATTAATAAGGTTGGGCCAATTTATGGGACAAGTGTAAATATTAGCGGTCAAAATTATGCTAAAGAATTTAATGATCTTCAAAAATTTAATGTTGATATTATTGTTGACGCTGGTTATTTAGATAATCGTCCTTCAAAGATTTATAATTCTTTAACAAAAGAATTTATTAGATAAGTAGGCAAAAAATGGCAAAAAAAATAAATAAAAAACAATGATCATGATATCGAATTATTAATGTTGTTGTTTTATGTATCTTAATTTTGTTAACATGTATTTTACTGTTTTATTTATTATTAACCAAGAAAAATATACTGTTGCTTTCTTAATTACAATCTTATTTTTAGGTGTATGAGTTATTGGTTACTTTATGGGGCATTTCTTTTTTATGAATAAAGATAATCTTCGAATTGGGACAAGAAAAATAATGAGGGACTATCGTAAAAAAGATGATGATGCTAGCAATCCACCCTTAGGAAACAAGGAAGAAAGAATTAAACAATTAGAACAAGAAGTTCCGGATTTAAAGAAAGAGCACAATGGTTAATTTTAGAAAAGGATAATATCATACCAAATTGCATTTCATAATGCAATTTTTTATAATTTTTTTAGAAATATGATATAATTTAATTATAAATAAACGAAGCAGGAGGACTACGCGATGTACATCAATCCATTCGAAAGAATGAAAAATATGAAATTAAATACTGATGAAACAAATACAATAAATATGAAAAGTAATGGCCCAAATATAAATTTATTACAAGGTAACAATGAAGATGTGGAACTGACAGGAGACTTTCTAAAGAATAGTAATCATAATATTAAAACTGATGAACTTAAGATTGATGGAATTACATTATCAAGTTTTGAAATTATTCGTGATTTAATGAAAATTTTTAAAGAAAAAAATAACGAAATGCAATTTTTCTTAGCAGTTATGGATAAAAGAAATTGTGATTCAATGTTTGAAATTGCTACCTCCTTTTTTTCAATGCCGCTTGTTAATATTGATTTATTACGTATTGAATTATATGCTTCACCATTTTTATTTTTACTTAAAAAAATTATTAAGGGACTACCAAAAGTTAGTTTAGAGGATAAAAAAGTTTTATGAGATCGTGTTAAATTATTTGCACGAACTTTAAAACAAAGTGAATCATTAGAACAAGTTAATGATTCTAATTCAATTGTAATTGTTAATGAGTTAGAATTTGATGATCCATTAGAGTATATTAGAAGAGAATTTGAAGAAATTTTACGTGCTTATGACATCACAGAAAATATTGTAGTAATTTTTAATAATATTGATTTAGTGGGATATGTCAAATTTAAACAAATATTTAGCTTAGTACAATCTATTTTTAAAGGAATTTTACAGTTTAAATTTATTGCTGGATTAAATCCACTTTTAATTGAAACTTATGTTAAACAAATGTATGGCAATTATGCAACAGACCAATTGGTTGCGCATGAAGTTAGTGCTTATAACAAACGATATATTATTAAAAATGAAAATGATAATGTCGTTACTAAAGAACCAACAAAAGAAGCAGGTGATTCTTATCATCCAATGTCAGATTTTGCTTCTGTTGAAACAGAAAATGAGGATGATGAAAAAATTAGCTTTGATTATTGAGCTATGCGCGGTGGAAAGTAGATAGAGGAGGATAATTAAAATGTTTGTGTTTTTAGTAACATTAGGGTGAAGTTTAATTATAATTGGAGCTATAGTTCAAATTTTTACTGCTATTTTAAACTTTTTGGTAATACAATCTGTTGCGCTTCCATCAATTTTAAATTCAATGAATGATATTTTTCAAACATCAATTTTTAAACAAGAACAAATTTTAAGTTATTTGACAGTAGATATTTGAGGATACACAATTACTGCTTTAACAATTTTTGTTGCATTATTAGTTATTACACTAGTATCAGTTCAACTGCATCGTGTTAAAAAAGGACAATTAATTGCAAAACCATATATTAAAATGATATTTGTTACATTAATTATTGCAGCATTAATTTATGGAAAAGTAGCAGTATTAATATTAGCAGCATTAATGTTTATTGGTTTATTGTTTATTGAATCATCATTATTTGATGTTGAGTCTTTACAAAATTTTGTTGAAGAACGAAATATGATTGTTATTTACCACCAAGATAAAAAACTTGAAAAAGAGGTAAATAAAGAGGGAAAGTATCATGGAAGCGCAACTTTGGGAGTTGACGCGACTATCGCAGGGATCGGAGAAACCGAAAGAGATTTCAAAAACAATGATTACGCAAAAAAGGATGATAGTAAAAAGTTATCTTATCAAAAATCAAATTCGATTTTTTCATCAAATGAATTAAATAATTTATTTAATTCTAATAAAAATGATGTTGATGAACATGAATTAGCAAATTTAATTAATGATATGACACAAACTATGATAAATCCGCAGAAGCCAGCGGTTTTTGAAACAAAATCAAATACAACGGAAACTGATTTAAAACAAAGTAAATCAAAAGAATTATCAAAACCACCAGTTGTTAATGAAGTTAAACAACAAGAAAAATCAAACTTGGAATCAGACCAGTTAGAAGATCAAAATTCAGCAAATGATGTTTCACAAAATGAACGAGTTGAGGAAATTCCTGCTCCATTCTTGGATGTAAAACCAAATGCTGATTATAAGTTTAATGCTGATATTAAAAGTTTTGCTGATAAAACAAGCGCTGTAAACGAAAATGCTGATTTTAATGCAGCAGAAGATGAAAAACCAAATTTTTCTTTTTTAGATGATGAATTTTTGAATTCATCATGAACATCAGAGAAACCAATGACAAGAAAACAAAAAAAACTTTATAATAAATGAAGTGAAATGCATCAACAAGCACTTAATATTAAACAAATGGTAGAAGAAGAAGTAGAAATAGCAGAAGTAAAACCTAAATTCATTAAAAAGAAAGCTAAAATTTATAATTTTCTTGCTAAACAAGCAAATGGATTAGTAAGAAAATTAAAGTTAGAACCAGAGCATGAATTAAAATTAATGCGTATTGCTGAAATATTTAATAATAATTCACAAGCCACAGTTGATTTTCTTAATGATCAAATTTTAGCAACAGATAATAATTTAATTGATAATGTCTTGAATGACAACATTAATGAATCATCAAAAAATATTAGTTTAGAAATTAATACTTTTAATAATGTTGTAGATAATGGTAAAACAAAAAAAGAGATAAAAATTATGAATAACAATATTAAACTAGCAAACCAAGAATCACAACGGACAGGAATTATATTTATTCCATCTGATCATAATATTGATAAATTAAAAGGAGAATTATTACCTGATATTAAAACATCAGATGATGAAAAAACAAAAACAGATAATGTACTAGATAATTATGATTACTCTTTTGCTGAACTATCCGGGTTAGATGATTCACAAGTTGGGCATCTTGATGAAATTGATTCAGTTGCAAATGAAGATAATTATGATGAAGATAATTATGATGATGAAATACAATCTTCTGAAAACAATGAGCTTTCAGACCTATCAGTTGAACAACAAACAGTAGAACAAATAGAAAATAATATGGCAACGCTAGTTGCAGATGAAATCTTAAGAACTAATGAAGTAAAACCCGAGCATGAGGTAAAAAATGATGCAATTAATTTAGAATTAACTCCTGAGCCACTAGATACAACAGAACCAAACAATGTGGGAGCAGATATGTTTAATATCTCAATGAATGAAAAACAAAATACTATTTTAACAGAAACAGAAGATAGTGTACCTGCAGAAATATTTACAACAGATGTTAAAGGAACAAATCAATTAGAAGTTAACGCAGATGAATTAAATAAGAATAAAATAGAAGATCATCAAGGTGATTTATTACATGATATTGTTACAAATGAAACAAATAAATCGTTGCAACCAGAAATTCGACCAATTTTAAAAGACGAAGTATCGTATAGTTTAGATGAATTAGATGATAAAATTATGAATGGTGATTTTTCAAATTTAGATGATGAAGTAATTGAATATTTTAATCAGGAAAAGCCAGAACCAATTAAGGAAACACCATTTGTAGAAGAACCACCATTACAACAAGTTATTTCAAATGATCTTGAATATCGTTTTGAAAAAATTGAAGAATTAATTAAAGATTCAATTAACTTACACACAACACACACAAAAACATTACGAGAAGTGCAAAATCACTTAAAAAATTTAACTTTAAAAGTTGAATCGTTAGAGGCAAAATCAGTAGATTTTGCAAAAAAAATTAACGATGTTGAAACTAAAAAATATATTAAGCATCACGGTGTTGTACCAATTGATCAGTTTTATCCTCAAATTAGTGATATTAACTTAGTATCAACACGTTATAATTTATATAATAAAAAAGGTTATTCTAACACATATGGTGTTGCTAACTCAAGTGAAAGTTCATATGGTTTGGGCAATTATTATCGAACTAAAAATAGTAATTCATCTCAAGAAGAAATAAGGGCAAATAATAATCAATTTGCTGATTATAATCATCTTAATTTACATAATATTTCTAAATATACTAAACAAGATATTCCATTTGAAACAAATTGTCCATTTTGTAAAAAGAATAACAAATAAAAATTATTATTTTATTGATTAATATTATAAATAAATTTATTAAAAAAATTAAATTTAGGTTGATTAAATTTAACTTTTTTTATTTAGAAAGTAGTTTTTTTCTTTTCATTCGTTTAAAAATATGTTAAAAATAAATTAGCAATGAGATATTACATTGTTAGGGCATTAAACATAGTAATTTAAGTATGAAAGGAAATATTCAATTGCCGAATAATAATTAATTAAAAAATATAATTTATTAGTAATAAACGGGAGGAAATAAACAATGAGAAAATTGCTCAGTGTTTTTGTAGCAGCAACTTTGCTAAATGGTTCGAGTCTTTTTCTTGTTACATGTGCTAAAAAATATTATTTTGATAGTAATATTTGAGTTATTACCGATGCTGGTATTGTGACCGATGCATCGTTTAATGAATCAGCATGAGATGGAGCAAGTAAATATGTCATTCCACAAAAGGATAAAGAAATTTTACCATCAGAGTGAAAAAAAAGTCACCATCGAGCTAGTTATTATGAACCAGCAAGTCAAACACCATCTGACTTTAAAATAGCTTATTTAACAGCATATATTGCTGGCGCAAAAACATTAATTTTGCCAGGTTTTGTGCATGGTAATACCGTTGGATGAGGTGCAGAAATAGTTGATAATTTAATTTATATTGATGGAAGTAGCCAAAATATTCATTTAGGAATGGATCCCAAAAAACCATTAGCAACAAATGTTGTTGGAATAAGTTATGAAGCTGAATCATCGGGATTTTTTGCAGGAATTGCAACAGCATTATGATTAAATGCTAATCAAAGCAAATATCCTTCAGGTTTAAAAATATCTACATATGGTGGAATGGATAATCCTGGCGCTGTTTCAAATTATATGTGAGGATTTTTAGTGGCTGCTGATATTTTTAATGCAATCATTAGTAATAGCAATTTGCCAAACTTATTTAACATTAGAACAGATCTTTTAGCACAAGTTAAAAAAATGAATCCATCAGTAACTGCTTTACAAAAAATTGAAAAAGTACAAAATGTTATAAAAAATAATGAATCATGATTTTCACAATCATTTGAAATTGGACATGGGAAAGATATTTCAGATGAATTACTTTTTCGTGGAGCAAGTATTATTTTCCCTGTTGCAGGTCCGCAGACCCAAGATACTATTGGCCGAATTAAATATAATAAATCACCAGTTAAAGTTATTGGTGTGGATACAGAACAATCTAAAATTTATGGAGAAGACATAATCGTAACAAGTGCCTTAAAAGAAATTGCAACTTCAACTCAAGAAGCTCTCAAGAATATTTATTCAGATAAATGTGGTTATTCATCTAATAGTAATACTTGAGACAATAATCATGTGACACCGGAATGTTGAATTAATACTGATCAATCATCAATTCAGCATCCAACTTGGACAGGGATTGAAACAACAAAATCAATTAATGAAGATACTGTTAATTTTATTCATAATAAAACTGATAATTTAACAAAGGATACAGCATTTGATAAAATTATTAAAGTATTACAAGATGTTTATTCCCGAGGAATTGATGATGTCCCTCCTGTAGCAGCAAAGGTATTTACAACAACATTAGCAAATACTTATCAAAATAGTGATACATTGAAAACTTATATTTTAAATGCAATTGAAACCGCTTTGCAATAGAAGGAAAGGACATAATATGAAAAACAATAATGAATATGCAATAGAAATGAATAATATTACCAAGGTCTTTGGTGATTTAATTGCAAATGATGATATTACCTTAAAAGTAAAAAAAGGTGAAATTCATGCTTTAATTGGCGAAAATGGAGCAGGAAAATCAACATTAATGAGTATTTTATTTGGTTTGTATGAACCAACAAAGGGAGAAATCCTTATTAATGGAAAACCAGAATATATTAATAATCCTATTAAAGCGAATCAATTAGGAATTGGTATGGTTCATCAACATTTTAAATTAGTTGATATTTTTACTGTACTTGATAACATTACATTAGGATATGAACAGTTAAAAGGGAAAGTATTTTTAAATCGTTCAAAAGAAGCACGTGATATTGCTCAAATTGCAATTAAATATAATTTGCAAGTTGATTTTCGTTCAAAAATTGCAAATATTTCAGTTGGAATGCAACAACGAGTTGAAATTTTAAAAATTTTATACCGTGGAGCAGATATTTTAGTTTTTGATGAACCAACAGCTGTTTTAACACCACAAGAAATTGAAGGCTTATTAAATATTATGTTAGATTTAAAAAAAGATGGGAAAACAATTATTTTTATTTCTCATAAATTAGATGAAGTGAAAAAAATTGCTGATCAGGCAACAGTTATTCGATGTGGAAAAGTTGTCGAAACTTTTAATGTGCAAGATAAAAATGAGAAAGAAATTGCTGAAGCAATGGTTGGCCGTAATTTAGTTGAAATTAAAAATTCAGGGCAAGCACCACGAGAAGAAGTTTTATTAAGAATTGAAAATTTATCAGTAAAGAAAAGAGGCCTAACGCGTTTGATGGCTTTAGATGATTTTAATTTAACCGTTCATGCAGGAGAAATTGTTGCAATTGCTGGAGTAGAAGGAAATGGGCAGACTGAATTAGTAAATGTTGTAACCGGATTAGAAAAAGGAGCCTCTGGAGAAATAATTTTTAATGATATTAATGTGACCAAAAAAAGTATTTATGAACGCTATCAAAATGGAATGTCTCATATTCCTGAAGATCATCATAAATATGGTTTAATCTTAGAATTCAATGCAATTGATAATGTTGTTTTACAAAATATTAATCAAAAACCATTTTCAAATTATGGTTTATTAGATAAAGGAACAATTCAATTATATGCTCAACAAATTGTTAATAAATATGATGTACGAGGTGCAAATTCTGGTTTTGCTGTTACACGCAGCTTATCAGGAGGTAATCAGCAAAAATTAGTTATTGGGCGAGAACTATCACGACAACATAATATTTTAGTTGTTGTTCAACCAACAAGGGGTTTAGATGTTGGAGCAATTGAATATATTCATAATAAAATTTTGGAAGAAAAAGCACAAGGAAAAGCAGTCTTATTAGTTTCGTATGAATTAGAAGAAATTATGAGTTTAGCTGACCGTATTGTTGTTTTACATAATGGACGCATTACTGGTGAAGTTACTGGCAATAAAATTAAACGTGAAGAAATTGGTTTAATGATGGCAGGAAGATATCATAAGAAAGGAATAAAAATTAATGCAAACACAAATTAAAAATTATGGATGATTATTAAAACAGAAAACAAGAACTTTCTTTCGTTCAAATGAATTTAAAACTAAAATGAACTATTTTAAGGCATCTATTTGTGCAATTATTGCAGGAGTTCTGCTTAGTTTTATTATTATCGGTGCAAATGCATCAGATCCATTATTATTTTTTAGTTATGTTTTTCGACTAGCTTTTCACCCATTATTAAAAGATTCGACATTAACTTATTGAGCAATTTATATTGTTGCGGGATTAACTGTTGCGGTTGGTTTTAAAGCTGGATTATTTAATATTGGTGTTCCTGGACAAATGTTATTAGCAGGTAGTATGACAATTGTTTTAGGTTTAAAGAATCCCACAATTAGTCAAGGAGCTGGCGTAATTGGAGCTTTATTTATTTCAATTCTTGTTGGTGCAATGTTAGCAGCAATTGCTGGGGCATTAAAAGCTTATTTTAATATTCATGAAGTTGTTTCAACAATTATGTTAAATTGAATTGTTTGGTATGTTATGAAATGAATGTTTATGAATCCAGCGCATGGGATGTGAAATTCAAATCAAAATTCAACAATTGATATTGTTACAACAGCCCCAAATTTTAATTTAGTATTGAATGGGCAATTATGAATTATTCCATTTATTATTGCAATGTTATTATTAGGAATAATTATTTTTATTATGAATTATACTGTTTTAGGTTTTCGAATTAAAGCGGTTGGAAAATCAAAAAATGCTTCTTTATACGCTGGAACAAATGTTAAAACATATACTATTGTTTCAATGGCATTATCAGGCGCTTTAGCAGGCGTGTTAGGAATGTTATATTATATGACACAATCAACAGTATTACAATTTACAACTGATGCATTACCAGTTATCGGTTTTGATGCAATTGCTGTTGCATTAGTTGCTTTTACAAATGGGTTTGCTATTTTACCAATTGCTTTATTATGAGGAATTATTAAAACAGCTGCTTTGCAAGCAACGCAATTACCTGATTTTCAAATGTCAAAACAAATAGGACAATTGATTTTCGGAATCATTATTTATATGTCTGCAATTTCTACATTATTTATTTACTTTAAACCGATCTTTTGATTGTGTCGTTGATGAAATATTCAACACAATGTAGAATGAAAGCAAGAATATAATAAATATCAAAAACAAATTAAAAATACGAATAAAATATATCGAATTAAAATGCAAGAATTAAAAAAAGAAGGAACTAAAGAAGAAATTAAAGCATATCGGAATGAAATTAATGATCAATTAACGTTATATGCTGGGAAAATTACCACTTTAAAAACAGAAATTCGTTTTTTTGAAAATTTAAAATATAAGGAAGCAACAAAAATTGGGCAACGTGGTCTTAAAACAAAATATAAATTAGCAACATTTATTGCCCTTGGTTCCGCATTAGACCATTTTGTACAAGTGAAAAATGAATATTTATTAAAAAAACAAGAAATTAGTTTTTTAAAAAATAATTATTATCAAGCCGTATGAAAAGTAAAAGGGCAAGCAAAACAAGAATTATCACAGTTTTATAATTTGCCGAAAAAAGAATTATATGCTAAATTATCACATTTACAGTCGCAATATGGTGATTTAGTTCTAAAGCAAGAGGAAGCTATTAAAAAATTACGTGAAAGTTATTATCCTATTTTTAATCAAATTCAACAAAAATATGGAAATGATTTTAAAAGATTGCAAAAAGAAGAAGCACTGATTACTAAAAAATTAAATCAAGAAATTAAAGCATTAAAACGCCAACAACGTCGTGAAATGTATCAATTTAAAATAGCAAATTATCAAAGTAAGAAAAAAATTAAACGGGAATTAAGAATAATTAATCGTCAAGTAAAAGCAGATGTTAAGATTCAACAGGAAGTGGATGTGTTAAAACAAAATTTAAAACTGCAATTAAAAGAGATGAAAAAACAATTTAATCTTGAATATCAAGCTATGCGCAAAAAACATAAAAGAGAGATGCCACAGTGGAAAAAGGAATTAAATCAAAAATTAAAACATATTCGAAAAGTTGTTTCAGAAGATAATAAAATTTTAAAAGCAGAATATCATCGTCAAAATACCGCTTATCAAATGCAAAAAGGAGGAAAAAAATAATGGAAGCAGTTTCACAATTATTTGCTAATGGTTCAATTCTTTTTGCAGTATTGTTAATTGCGGCAATGGCTGGTTTGTATTCAGAACGCGCAGGAGTTGTTAATATTGCTATTGATGGAATGATGATCATTGGTGCGTTAGTTTATGCATTACTTGGTAAAGTATTATCACAATATGGTAATGGAATGCAAATTATTGCTTTATTAATTGCCACAATTTGTGGTGGGACTTTTGCCTTATTACATGGTTTTGCTTCAATTACTTTAAAAGCACAACAAGTAATTTCTGGAACAGCGTTAAATTTATTAGCAACTGGAATCGGATTATTTTTTGTAAGCATTCCATCCTTAGCGGCTGGAAATATGATTCAAACAGGTTTTAATACAATTGGGGTTGATTCATATCAAATTATTAATATTTTCTTAATTATTGCAATTGTTTTAGCAGGTTTTACCTTTATTTTCTTTAGATTTACAAAAACAGGACTACGCTATGTTGGATGTGGTGAGAATCCTAATGCAGTTGATGCAGCTGGAATTAATGTAATTAAAACAAGATATAAGGCAGTTATTATTTCTGGATGATTAGCAGGCCTAGCAGGGGCAATGTTCACTCATTATGTTTCTGGACAATTTCGTGGTGACGTCCAAGGACAAGGATATATTGCCTTGGCAATTATGATTTTTGGGCAATGACGAATTCAATATATTACATTGGGAGCAGTCTTATTCAGCTTTTTAATTGCTTTAGCAGGAACATTATGACGTTTTGCGGGTTGAAATATTGCTGATCCATCAAATCAGTTATTAAAAATTTTACCATTTGTCTTTGCATTAATAACAATGGTTATTTTCTCAAAATATTCAAAAGTACCAAAAGCATCCGGAATTCCATTTGATAAGTCATTACGATAAAAACAACCGATATCGATTGTTTTTATTTACATTTTCTTATTTTTTTCTATAATTAATGTATTCTGAGGATATATTCTGTAAAAAATAAGGGGAAAAAACTATTTATGAAAAAACTATTCATTATTTTTAGTGTTGTCGGATTATTTACCACTGGGATAACTAGTAAAATTACAAGTTGTCGAATGATAAAATATCGTGATACTAATTATACTAATTCAAATTTACAAAATGAGATGTTAATTTGAATGAAAATTGCCAGTGATGTTAGTAATGAGATAACAAATTATGATAGCAATGGAAATATTAAAAATTCAAACGAATTTCCAGAATTAAATTAATTTTATGATTTAGTTAATCAACGTAACCAGTCGGTTGTTCTTGACCGTTCAAATACGCAGATTAATTTAGGATTAAAAAAATTTCAAAATGAATGTAAAGAAATATTTAAGAAATTAAATGTTAAAATTAGTGAAACATATCCAAATTATTTTAATACTTTAAAGAAAAAACCATTGTATCACCTTGAAGAAGCAGATAAATTTACTTTAACTTATGTTGATTTAGATAAAATTAATAAATTAACTAATACTACAACGACTGGTGTTCGAGCAGTTCAAATTCAGTATGAATTTATGTTAGATTTAAGTTTTAAATCCTTAAGACAAATGCGCCCATTTACAGTTACTTATGTTATTACAAATGAACCAGATGAAATTAAAAAAATTTTAGAAAAATCAATTGCAAAAATCAAAAAATATTTAATTAACTTTTTTAATAATTATGAAAATGTCATAATTGATCAAAACAATGAATTCAAATCAATTTACGATGATTTTGAAATTAATTATAATACTAATGTTAAACCATTAGACTTCTTGCATAACCTAGTTATTTTAAAATTCCTATAAAATATATTTAAAATAGAAATTATAGGAATCTAAAATTATGAAATTTGATAAATTTGATTTTAT
>NZ_RXFY01000070.1:0-6021 GCF_044714355.1 Spiroplasma sp. ald
TTCAGCAACCTTTAAAATATCTAACATTTTATTAAAAGTGGCTTGTTTTATTCCTGTTAATCGGAATAATTCTTTATCATTAATAAAATCAAATTTATCAAATTTCATAATTTTAGATTCCTATAATTTCTATTTTAAATATATTTTATAGGAATTTTAAAATAACTAGGTTATGCAAGAAGTCTAATATAACATATTTGTAAAATACTAAGAAAGTAAAAATATTTTAAAAAAAGGTTAAAACCTTTTTTCAACCTGGCACTGCCCTATTTTCACCTTGCGGCTATCGTCGGCGTAATAGTGCTTAACTTCCGTGTTCGGGATGGGAACGGGTGTGTCCACTATGCCATAAGCACCAGATTATATCTGAGGGAAATTATCCGCTCAAAACTAGATAATAAACTGTCTAAAATTTGTAAATAAGCTCTCGCTTTTTTGAAGTCCTCGACTTATTAGTATTGGTTAGCTGAACACGTCGCCGTGCTTACACATCCAACCTATCAACCTTGTCGTCTTCAAGGGGTCTTACTCCATAAAGGATGGGAAATCTCATCTTAAAGTATGCTTCTCGCTTAGATGCTTTCAGCGATTATCATTTCCACACATAGCTACCCAGCTGTGCCACTGGCGGCACAACTGGTACACCAGAGGTATGTCCATCCCGGTCCTCTCGTACTAAGGACAGGTCCTCTCAAATTTCCTACGCCCGCGACGGATAGGGACCGAACTGTCTCACGACGTTCTGAACCCAGCTCGCGTACCGCTTTAATGGGCGAACAGCCCAACCCTTGGGACCGACTACAGCCCCAGGATGCGATGAGCCGACATCGAGGTGCCAAACCTCCCCGTCGATGTGGACTCTTGGGGGAGATAAGCCTGTTATCCCCAGGGTAGCTTTTATCCGTTGAGCGATGGCCCTTCCATACGGTACCACCGGATCACTAAGCCCGACTTTCGTCCCTGCTCGACCTGTCTGTCTCGCAGTCAAGCACCCTTCTACCTTTGCGCTCTATGTATGATTTCTGACCATACTGAGGGTACCTTTGGGCGCCTCCGTTACATTTTAGGAGGCGACCGCCCCAGTCAAACTACCCACCTGACACTGTCTCTGATCTGGCTTACAGATCTAGGTTAGGATTCCGACATAACAAGGGTGGTATTCCAAGGATGACTCCACAACAACTAGCGTTACTGCTTCAAAGTCTCCCACCTATCCTATACATGCTATATCAAAACCCAATATCAAGCTATAGTAAAGCTCCATGGGGTCTTTCCGTCTAGTTGCGGGTAACCTGCATCTTCACAGGTACTAAAATTTCACCGAGTCTGCAGCCGAGACAGCGAAGGGATCATTACGCCTTTCGTGCGGGTCAGAACTTACCTGACAAGGAATTTCGCTACCTTAGGACCGTTATAGTTACGGCCGCCGTTCACTGGGGCTTCGGTTCAAAGCTTCGCTAATGCTAACTAATTCCCTTAACCTTCCAGCACTGGGCAGGCGTCACCCCCTATACGTCGTCTTACGACTTTGCAGAGAGCTGTGTTTTTGCTAAACAGTTCCCCCTTCCTCTTCACTGCGGCTCATATTACTATGAGCACCCCTTCTCGCTAACTTACGGGGTTATTTTGCAGAGTTCCTTAGCTACAGTTATCTCGCTTGCCTTAGGATTCTCTCCTTGACCACGTGTGTTCGTTCTAGGTACAGGCACCATATAAATAGTACTAGAAGCTTTTCTTGGAAGCATGGAGTCATATACTTCGCTACTAGGCGAACCGTTCGCTCCCCATCACACTTCAAGGTTATGCAAGGCGGATTTGCCAACCTTACCCTCTTTGTGCTTAGCCCGGAATCCAATAACCGGGATATACTATCTTTCTCCGTCACTCCATCGCTCTATATGGTGGTACAGGAATATCAACCTGTTGTCCATCGACTACGCCTTTCGGCCTCGCCTTAGGTCCTGACTAACCCTGGGTGGACGAACCTTGCCCAGGAAACCTTGGTCAAACGGCATGAGGGATTCTCACCCTCAAACGTTACTCATGCCGGCATTCTCACTTCTAACCAGTCCAGCAGTCCTCACGGTCTACCTTCATCCCTGTTAGAACGCTCCCCTACCGCCCTGTATATAAATACAAAACCCATAGCTTCGGTATTATGCTTAGCCCCGGTACATTTTCGGCGCAAAGTTACTCGACTAGTGAGCTGTTACGCACTCTTTAAAGGGTGGCTGCTTCTAAGCCAACCTCCTAGCTGTCTAAGCGACTTCACATCCTTACACACTTAGCATAAATTTTGGGACCTTAGCTGATGATCTGGGCTGTTTCCCTTACGTGCATGGACCTTATCACCCATGTACTGACTGCCGAGTATACAAAATTGGCATTCGGAGTTTAATTGCATTCAGTACCCTTAGGTGGGGCCATCATACATTTAGTGCTCTACCTCCAACTTGCTAACCTCGACGCTAGCCCTAAAGCTATATCGGGGAGAACCAGCTATCTCCAGGTTCGATTGGAATTTCACCTCTAGCCACAAGTCATCCGCGGTCTTTTCAACGAACGTCGGTTCGGTCCTCCATTAAGTTTTACCTCAACTTCAACCTGCTCATGGCTAGATCACCTGGTTTCGGGTCTATGACAACATACTAAACGCCCTATTAAGGCTCGCTTTAACTACGGCTCCGTATTTTCTACTTAACCTTGCACGGGATCATAACTCGCCGGTTCATTCTACAAAAGGCACGCCATCACGCATTAACGCGCTCTGACTTATTGTAGGCACATGGTTTCAGGAACTATTTCACTCCCCTCCCGGGGTGCTTTTCACCTTTCCCTCACGGTACTGGTTCACTATCGGTCACTAGGTAGTATTTAGCCTTGGGAGATGGTCCTCCCGGATTCCGACGGAATTTCACGTGTTCCGCCGTACTCAGGATACCATTTCGAGTCTTGTCTATTTCATATACGGGGCTATCACCCTCTGTGGCATGGTTTTCCAACCATTTCTACTATAAACAAGTTTTGTAACTCTACTATTATGGTCCTACAACCCCAGATAAATCTGGTTTGGGCTGTTCCCCGTTCGCTCGCCGCTACTAAGAGAATCGCTTTCGCTTTCTTTTCCTCTAGGTACTAAGATGTTTCAATTCCCTAGGTATACCTTCACTATAACTATTTATTTATTATAGGATGATGAGAGATTAATCTCACCGGGTTTCCCCATTCGGACATGTCCGGATCAAAGCTTACTTCCAGCTCCCCGAACCTTATCGCAGGTAGTCACGTCCTTCATCGTCTCCTATTCCCAAGGCATTCACCATACGCCCTTTGTAACTTCAAAGTTTTATAAATTATTTGACCTGATTTTAAATCAGTTTTTTGAGAATTATTTACAAATATAACTGTGAAATTTTAGTTATTTTTTAAAAATAACAGAAATTTTGAATTATTGTTATTTTAATCACTTGATTAAAATAACTAGATGTCTATTATCCAGTTTTCAAAGAACAATTCCAATAACATTTACTTGTTATTGTCAGAGAAACTAATCTCTGAAAACTAAACATAACGGTCATTAAAACTAGTTAATTACTATAAAGTATTAACTCCATAGAAAGGAGGTGATCCATCCGCACGTTCTCGTACGGATACCTTGTTACGACTTCACCCTAATCATCAATCCTACCTTGGGCGGCTTTCTCCTTGCGGTTAGAATACCGACTTCTGGTATTATCAACTCTCATGGTGTGACGGGCGGTGTGTACAAGACCCGAGAACGTATTCACCGCGACATTACTGATTCGCGATTACTAGCGATTCCGGCTTCATGAGGGCGAGTTGCAGCCTTCAATCCGAACTGAGATCGGCTTTTTCAGATTAGCTTCTTCTTACGAGATCGCAACTGTTTGTACCGACCATTGTAGCACGTGTGTAGCCCAAGACATAAGGGGCATGCTGATTTGACGTCATCCCCACCTTCCTCTAGTTTACACTAGCAGTCCCGTTAGAGTATCTCAACTTAATGGAGTAACTAACGGTAAGGGTTGCGCTCGTTACTGGACTTAACCAAACACCTCACGGCACGAGCTGACGACAACCATGCACCACCTGTCTCAATGTTAACCTCCACTGTATTTCTACAGCTTTGCACTGGATGTCAAGCCTTGGTAAGGTTCTTCGCGTTGCTTCGAATTAAACCACATGCTCCACCGCTTGTGCGGGTCCCCGTCAATTCCTTTGAGTTTCACTCTTGCGAGCATACTACTCAGGCGGAGTACTTAATGCGTTAGCTGCAGCACCGAACTTAGTCCGACACTTAGTACTCATCGTTTACGGCGTAGACTACTAGGGTATCTAATCCTATTTGCTCCCTACGCTTTCGTGCCTAAACGTCAGTGATAGGCCAGTCGACCGCCTTCGCCACTGGTGTTCCTCCATATATCTACGCATTTCACCGCTACACATGGAATTCCATCGACTTCTCCTACACTCTAACTTAACAGTTTTCAAGGCGAACTGGAGTTGAGCTCCAGGATTTGACCCCAAACTTGTTAAACCGTCTGCGCACGCTTTACGCCCAATAAATCCGGATAACGCTTGCCACCTATGTATTACCGCGGCTGCTGGCACATAGTTAGCCGTGGCTTTCTGGTAAGGTACCGTCAAATAAGTATCATTTCTTATACTTACTGTTCTTCCCTTACAACAGACCTTTACAATCCGAAGACCGTCTTCAGTCACGCGGCATTGCTCCATCAGGCTTTCGNCCATTGTGGAAGATTCCCTACTGCTGCCTCCCGTAGGAGTTTGGGCCGTGTCTCAGTCCCAATGTGGCCGATTACCCTCTCAGGTCGGCTACGTATCATTGCCATGGTGGGCCATTACCCAACCAACTAACTAATACGCCGCATCCTCATCCAATTAGTGATCCAAACGGACCTTTTAACATTCTCTGATGCCAAAAAATGTCGTATGCGGTATTAGCAGTCGTTTCCAACTGTTATCCCCCGCTAATGGGTAGATTAGATACGTGTTACTCACCCGTTCGCCACTGGGTGCAAGCACCCCGTTCGACTTGCATGTATTAGGCATGCCGCCAGCGTTCATCCTGAGCCAGGATCAAACTCTCATTAAAAAAATATCGTTTTTGTTCCTAGCTTTAATGACGGATATTCATTGATTAAATGATTATCTTTTGTTGTTATGTTTAGTTTTCAAAGATCGTTCTTGTGTCAGCAAAACACCTTTCAAATCATACAAAATTATGCGTTTATTGTCAATAACTTTTGACTCTTTTTTTCATATTTTTAGTATTGTTTTTGATAATGTAAGTAAGTATTTTATTTACAATTAAGTAATAAATTACTACTAACTGACACCTTTATAAGTATATAAAATCCTCATTTTTTTGCAAGTGTTTTTAGCAAAAATATTAATTTTTTTTATAAAAAAATAATTACTTAAAAAGACCTTATTTTAATTTCTTTTTCTTGAAACTATTGTTTTCCTTGGTATTAAATTTTAATTTATTTATATAAAAAACCACTTCAAAAGAAATGGCTAATTGGTATTAAGTTAATAATATTAAGTAATGTTAGTTAAAACTGCTTAAATATGTAACACGGTCAGCAATTATATCGTTATAATAATTTTCTTCATCAAAATTATTGGAACGAAATGATTGAATTCGCCCTTTAACAGAAATAATTGCTTTATCACGTAAACTAATATCTAAATCATCGATATTATTTGTTCATACTTTAACATTAACTAAATCACTATCATAGTTACCATCTTTATTTTTAAAAGGGCACTGAATCTTTAGTAAAAATTTCATTAGTTTTCGTTCTGCTTCTTTTTTATCATAAATAATTTCATAAGTTCCTTCTACTTGCCCAACCAATATTACTTGATTCATTAGACTTCTTGCATAACCTAGTTATTTTAAAATTCCTATAAAATATATTTAAAATAGAAATTATAGGAATCTAAAATTATGAAATTTGATAAATTTGATTT
>NZ_RXFY01000071.1:0-5812 GCF_044714355.1 Spiroplasma sp. ald
TAATTTCTATTTTAAATATATTTTATAGGAATTTTAAAATAACTAGGTTGGTTATGCAAGAAGTCTATTATAGCAAACCATGTTGTCCATACGATAATGCTGTTTCTGAATCAACTTATAAAATACTAAAAACTGATTTAATTAAAAACAATAAATTTAAAAACATTAAGCAATTTAAACTAGAATTATTTGATTATGTTAATTAATATAATAATGTTCGTATTCACAGTAAATTAAATTACTTATCACTAATTCAATATAAAAATCGTTGCCATTTCAAAATATATAATAATTTACCTTTAAAAAAATGAAAACTATTTTTAATAGTTTTCATTTCCAGTAGTTGTTTTTTAAAAATCACTGTAGTTGGTTTCAAATCTTGTCATATAAAAGTTACTTTTTTTAAGTTAATATCTATATAACTTGTTCCATTTCCTTTAAAAAATGCATCTCATTTTCAATAAATTGAAGTTCCGGAAGTTCATAATTTTAAAATTATCGCTGTATAGTGTTCGGGTCCTACAAAAGCATTACAAGTAAATTGTATTGTATTAGTAGTACCACTAAGTAAAGCAGTTTTTGAAGAATAATATTGACTTATGTATCCAAATCCACCGTATAGTCCACAACTCATTGTACCGTCTATTACAAATGTTGGAAAATAATAACTAAAACCATTAATGTACTTGATGTCAGCAATGTCTTTTCAATTAATTAGTTCATAGGTATTTGAACTATCCGACGTCCAAGTTTTATAGTCTGCCTTTCAACGATAATTTATATTTTTTTCGACATTCTCTTTGCCAAAATTATCCTTTCAATTATGATTGATATTTGTTTCAGTATTCTCTTTGCCAATTTCTTGTTATTGATTAAAAACTCCATTTAATGGAATTATTGCAGTACTACTTATAACCATACTCATTACGCTGCATAATATTACTTTCATTTTAGTATGTTTCCTTTCGTTACCCCAGCCCTTCCCTATCCGTTAATCCTACTATTTTATATTGGGCTTTTCTTTCTTTTTTAAAAAAATACTATTTATAGTTTTTTAATAATTTTAAAAAATAAATACATTTTTATGTTACCAACTGAAAAAGAGAAAAAATACTAAAAAAAACATCTTTAATTTATTTATCAAATAAATTTTTAGTAAATAAATAATTTAAAAATAATTTGCTAAGTTTAATAAATAAATAGATATGATGAGAAATATAGATAATTAGGATTATTTTTATTTTGATATTCTGGTTTTATTAAATATTTTCGCCGATAAAATGTGGTTTTTCCATGTTGAAAAATAATTGTTCTTTGAAACAATCCTTTTAAAATAAAACGCGTTTGGACATATTCAGATTTTAATAGTTTGTAATCAATTAATTCAATTGCAGATTTAATAATTCTTTCTAAAAAATCAATATTTTTATGTTGAAATCATTCTAATAAATTTTTAGGTGTAATTTCTACTTTAGCAAATTTAAATAAAGTAGGTAAATCAATTTTAAATTTATTTAGTAAGTTTGATATTTGGTTTATAATCATAAGACATAGGGTACCTTTCTAATTAATTTTTTAACAAACTAATTAATAAATAAGATAACCCTTTTTATTTTCCCCCAAAAAATAAAACAGCATATTTATTAATAACACTAATAGAAGAAAGCATTATTTTATGATATAATAAATGTAAGCGATTAATATAAGTAGGGTAAACATATGTGTCAAAACAGTAAAAAGGGTCATAGCAGTAATTGTCACAATAACTGTCAGATTCATCACCGTCCGAATTTTTTTAATTATTATCAATATCCTGTTTTTCCTTCTTATGGGTGTGGAACACCACCATTAATTCAGTATTCAATTCCGCAACCTCCATATCCACCGTTATTTGCACAATATCAATATTCCCCAATTATTCAGTATCCAATGACAGGACTGCAACCAAATCAAAGTTTGTCACTAGGACAACCATATCAATATAGCCCACATAATGTTGGACAAAATTTTAATAATTTAGCCAATAATGCTAGAATTAATGATAATTTTCAATATCAATCTCAACCTGTTAGAGAAGATTATTATTTATCTCTTTATAATTCTCGTATTCCATTAGGGACAGAACGATATTATAATGATTTTCGTCGTCCAAGTTTACCATTAAGTGTTGAAGAAGAATATAATTGAGCATTACATATTTCTGATATTTTGGATGAGTTTATTGGGCGTCATCGCAGTCGACCAAAATCTAATTTTGATGAATATCAAAACTTAAAACAGACATTAGATACTTCATTACGCCATTTGCAAGAAGCAGAAGCACTAAACCAAAAATTGGTTAATACTTGAGCAAAAAAGGATGATAATTCAAGTAATAATAATTCTGTACATTTACCAACAGATAGTATTGATTCTAAATTATTAAAGTCAAAATCTGACCAATCTGATGCTTTAAATGAAAAAAAAGTTTCTTCAATAATTGTTAGTTCTGAACCAGAAAAAAGTTCATTTTTAACTGAAAATAATGTAGAAGATAAGTTTAATTTTCTTGATTTTGAAGATGATTCAGATAATAATTTTAATCCTGAAGATGATACGCATAGTTTCTTTTTTAATGATGAATTTAAAGTAGGAGATTCACCTGAGAAAAATGACAATGATATTTCAAAAAATGATAATGATGTTAATAAGGTTGCTGCTGAAGATATTCATGATTTTTTAGGTGTCAAATCACCAGACTTTGATTTAATGGAATCTAATCCAGAAATAATAGAAACAGATGTTTTAGATGATGAAATAACCTTTATTGATATTGATAAAGTAAAGGATACAAAACCAGCTTTTGGGACATATAAGGATTATACAATTAAAACATCATTAGGGGAAAAACGAGTTAGTGAGATTTATCCAAAAATATTTGATGAATATGGTCATCTTAAAATGGATCATTATGAAGCAATGGCCCAATTTGGATTGACAGAAAAACAATATGATCAATTAATTGAAAATTTTTATCATGCAAAAGAAAATAAAACAAAAAAAATTAAAAAAAATAAATTTGGAGTAGTTACTAAATCAAAATTTAATGCTAAAGCTTTTTGAATTACGATTAGTGTTTTAGGTGTTATTTTATTATTAATTGCAATAACTGTTATTTTGTATTTTACTGTTCCTAGTGTTACTGAAGGAATTGATACAATAATTGCTAAAATAAAAAAAATATTTTAATTTAGAATAATAAATTTCAAAATAGTTTTTTAAAATATTATGTATAATAATTATTGATGTGTTTTAAAAAATAAAGGAGAGAAAACATGGCACAGACGCTGGTAATAATGGAGTCCCCAACTAAAACAAAAGCAGTTGAAAAATATCTTGGCGAAAATTATTTAGTTTTATCATCAGAAGGACATATTCGTAATTTATCAACAAAAGGTGACTATGGGTTAGGAGTAGATATTAAAACTTTTGAACCAAGTTATAAAATGGAACGTGGAAAAAAAGAAATTGTTAAAAAATTAAAACAAGAAGCCAAAGCAGCAGATTTGGTTATTCTAGCAACCGACCCTGACCGAGAAGGAGAAGCAATTGCTTATCATTTAAATGAAGTCTTAAATTGTGGTGAGAAATCTCGCCGTGTTCGCTTTAATGAAATTACAAAAGAAGCAGTGTTAGAGGCATTTCAACATCAAACAGATTTAGACATGAATTTAGTTCATTCACAAGAAACTCGACGAATTTTAGACCGTTTTATTGGTTTTCGCTTAAGCAAATTGTTACAGAAAAAGATTAAGTCAAAATCAGCTGGACGAGTACAATCGGTTGCTTTAAAGTTAGTTGTTGAACGAGAAAAAGAATGGCAAAACTTTGTACCGGAGGAATATTGGACTGTTGAAGGATTATATAAAAAGGCAGTTGTTAAATTAACAAAATTTAAGGATGAAAAAATTGAATTAAAAGTAGAAGCAGATGTTCTAAAAGTTAAAAAAGCTTTAAAAAAAGATTTTGTTGTTGTTCAAATTAAAGAAAGTGAAAAACAACGAAAATCACCGAATCCACATACTACTTCAACAATGTTACAAGAAGCAAGTAGTAAAATGGGTTTTGCTTCAAATAAAACATCATTAATTGCTCAGCAATTATACGAAGGAATTAAAGTTAAAGATAATATTACTGGATTTATAACATATCCGCGGACAGATTCAATTCGATTAAGTGATAAGTTTGTTCAGGGTGCTTTTGACTATATTACAATTAAATATGGAACAGAATATTTAGGTGGAGTTAAAACACCACCAAAAAATAAAAAAAATGTGCAAGATGCTCATGAAGCAATTCGTCCAACTGATTTAACAATGACACCAGAAGCGGCAAAAGAATATTTAAGTCGTGATCAACTACGTTTATATAAAATTATTTATAATCGTGCGTTAGCTAGTTTAATGGCGAATGCAAAGTTATTAAGTAAAGCAATTATTTTAGATAATAATAATTATGAATTTCGGATGACAGGAAGTACGATTCAATTTGATGGGTTTTTAAAATGTTATGTTTTAGAAGGTGATGAAGAAATTGCAAAGTTGCCAATGTTAAAACCAAATCAAATTATTAATTTAAATGAATTATATGGAATTCAACATTTTACTAAACCACCAAGTCGTTACTCTGAAGCGAAATTAATTAAGACATTAGAGAAAATTGGCGTTGGACGCCCATCAACTTATGCACCAATTATGCGAACATTAAAAGATCGTGGTTATATTATTGTAGAAAACAAAACAATTAAAGCAACTGAAAAAGGGATTTTAACAAGTGATAAATTACAAGAATATTTTAGTGATATTATTAACGAAACATACACTTCAACAATTGAAGAAAGTTTGGATGTGATTGCATACGGTGACACAGAACCAAAACCATTATTAAAAGAATTTTGAGAACGATTTGAGTCACGCATTGAAGCAGCAATGGAATTAATGGAAGAAATCCCAGTTGAGAATGCGGGGATTGAATGTCCAGAATGTGGAAATGATTTAGTATATCGGTATGGAAAATACGGGAAATTTATTGCATGTTCAGGGTTTCCAAAATGTCGTTATATTCATCAGACTGGTCCAAAATTTGGTCCTTGTCCAGAATGTGGCGTTGGTGAAATTATTTTGAAATTTAATAAGCGACGTCAACGTTTTAAGGCGTGTACTAATTATCCAAATTGTAATTACACTGATTCATATAAAGAAGAAAAGACCGAACAAAAAGAAAATAATAGCGAAAATAACGGATTGTATCGAATTAATTTATTAAAATAATAAACGATACTTTTTTATGCAAAATATTTTATTATTTAGAAAATGATTTTCATAGTTCTAGCGGTATAATTAGTACAGTTTCAGAAAGGGGATGTGACGAATTATGTGTGTAAAAGGAAGTAAAGTTCTTGCAAAAGTTACAAACATTACTCCGTTTGATGCATTTTGTGAATTAAAAAATGCTGCTGGATTAATCCACATTAGTGAGATTTCAGATTACTATGTAAGAGATATCAAAGAATTTGTTAATATTGGTGACAATGTTGAAGTAGAGGTACTAGACTATGACCCAGTTAAGAAACAAGTAAAATTAAGTTATAAGAATTGCCGACCTGAATTATTGAAAAAGAATAATAGTCAAATTCAAGAAACAGGAGTAGGATTCCAAATGTTAAGTAGACTTCTTGCATAACCTATTAAAATAATTGTAAATATTTTTAAAAAGATACTAATAGCAAATTATAATTTTAATTAATTATGTCTTTTATTTAAAAATTTAATAT
>NZ_RXFY01000072.1:0-5775 GCF_044714355.1 Spiroplasma sp. ald
TAAAAACTATAAATATTTTGATTTTTAAAAATTTATAATTGATTTTTTATGATTTTTATTGTATTATTTGACTAATAAGGTTTGTTGCACTTCATTTTACATAATTCCCCAAATAAAAATGCATCTCTTTTAAAAAGTTCGTAAAATTTTTTAAAGATACTGACTTTTTTAGATGCATATTTTAATAATTATTTTAAATTATTTTTTAAATCAAATTTAAATCTTTTAATAGTCTGGCACCTAATATATCACCTAGGATAGCTAATATTATAAATTTTAAAATAAAATTATTTCTGACTGGTAACAATGGCGTTATGTCATCTTCAATTTCAATCTCTTCATATTGACGAAAATATTCTTGACTGCAACTCATTGATTCATATTCTTGATTTGTTCTTGAAATTAACTCTTTTATAGTTTTAAATGGTTTTTTCATATTTTTATACATTTTTTTCAAATACTTTTACTTTGGATTTCCTTATCACTAAAATATTGATTAATTTTATCTCGTAGTGAAGCTGAAACACTCCCTCTATTGCGAAAGTAATTATTAATTTCATTTTTTAATAATACCCACTCACCTTCAGAACTTTCAAAATATTTATCAATTTCACTTATTATTAAAGAAAGTATAGAATCTTCTAATTCATTTGAGCATTTATCCTCTTGTGTTTCTGTCTCATCTAAATAATTATCAATTTTATTTAAAATTGAAGAACTTCCACTTGTTGAAGGTCTTTGCTCTGCACCTAATGACTTATTCATTGTCATTGTTAACACTTTTGCTAATTTTTCATCTAAGTTTGACTGTGTCATACCACTAGTTGAAGGAGTAGTCATATCAGGATGCTCTGTTGTTTGTCTTTTTTTCAAAATTCATCATGTATTTTTGCTATTATTCTAACTTGACTATTTTGGATTTTTCTTCCATTAATTTTTTTCATTCAACAATATCATTATTGTTATCAACAATTTCATTATAATATTCAAAATAATCACGTTGTCAAAAACCACCTTTATATCCAATATATGAAGTTATTCGAATTGACTCATTATTTTTTAATTTTAAAGAACTATTATAATAATAACTAAAATTTTCTCAAATTAAATCAGCAAAAGAATTTAACTCTTTTAAATTAAGTTTATATTTAATATCATTATATGCAGGAGGAAAGATTGATAATAAATTTATTAATTTACTAATAAAATCATATTTACCATTGGAAAAGAAAAGTGTATTTATTTTCTCTCAAATAATTTTGTTAATTTTAATTTTAATTTTTGTTCTTGTTGATCATTCAACAACATTATCTTTTCCAATACATTGGTCATTATCATATCTATATCTTTCTTGAACAGCTGTATTCAATTCCTGCTGGAAGGTAACGTTGTCTTGATTATTTTTTAGTTCTGTTCTTTCACCAATAATAATATCATTATATTTTCAAGGATTTTGTTGATCTAAATAATAATATGTATATCCAAAATAAGAAGTAATTTTTACAGCTTGATTATCAAGCTCTAAATTAAGAAATAAGTCATAATAGTAAGGAAAATTTTCTCAAATTAAATCAGCAAAAGAATTTATATCATTGTCTGTAATTGAATTTCATCATGCACTATGATCTTCTCTATGAAAATTAGCAATTCCATTTTTCAATTTAATTATAAAATCTTCTTTTAAATTTAACATAAATAAAACAACTATTTCCATTCAAGTCTTAGCTGTTAGTGTTAATTTTAATAAGTCCGATGACAAAAATTTATAATATTTTTCAAGAGCATTTTTTTGAAAAGAATACTGGTTAGAAGTTAATAATTTTGGTATTACTTTTGGCACTAACCTTGCTAATTGTTTATCTAATTCTAATTCTACAATAGGGCGTGCCGAAGATGAAACTATTTCAAATTTTTCTAGTGTTTTTCTTTCTGACCTGCTTAATTTTTGATCATCATATTTAGTTAAATTAATAATTTGGTTTGGTTTTAATTTTTCTAATTGTTTGTTAGTAGTTATATGTTCATATGAATTATTAGCAACTGTAAAAGACATCCCATTAATTCCAATTGCTGTTGCACTTATTAAACATAATATTTTTTTCATTTATGTTTTCTTTTTATTTTTTTATTATAAATTTAATATTTTCATAGTTAATTTTTTTGCCATAATATCATATACTAAGAAAAAACTAAACTTTAAAATGCTTGTAAAAGTATTTCAAATGCTTAGTTTTTATTTTGATTTATTAGCACATTGTAATTAAGTTAATAATTTGCTTTTAAATAATGTAATTAAGAAATTATAATTTCAAAGTAAAATTTTGTCTGCGTCTTGGTTCAACCCAAGAAGGTCGGATTAGCAGCAGTTGCTTTAGCTGTTAATTTAACATTAATAGTATTATTAACATATTCAAAATCTAAAAATAATTCGCCATATGCGATAGCATATGTATCTTTATCAGCTGTATATCAAATATTGCCAATATTTTTTCTTTTTAATTTTATTTCGCTTACTAAAGGTATTCCCGATACTATTTTATCAGAAGAGTCAAATGAAAATAAATTCACCCAACCATTGCTAGTTTGTGAGTCAAAACTAGTTCCTTCTGCTCAGCCTTCATAACTATTTGACAATCCTTTTATTTGAAATAATGAGTATTTATTTTTAGGGAATAATTCTTTAGTTCAAAAAAATACATTTTCACTAGAATTTATTCTTGCAAAACCATCAACTTTAGTTACAGGTGTTTTTAATTCAATTTTTTCACAAATAATATTTTTTTTACTTATATTATTTTTTCTTTTTATTAAATTTATTTTTTTTCTATCTTTTCTTATTTTATAAAATGAATTAGTATTTAACAAAAAAATTAGGTAATAATAATTCTAAGTTCTTTTTCATAATTTATTGTCTTCTCTGAATTAAAAGATCAATTAAAAGATTAAGTTTTTAAATTTATCTATCTTTAACAATAAATTATTTTTAATATATTTTTTAATCATTTATCTCATTATTGGATATATTAGAAATAAAACACAATTACTTGGTAATTTATTTTCCCCAATCCCAGCAAAAGAATAATATAAACCACTATTTAAATCTTTACCAAAAGTAAATAAAGTAGCTCAACTTTCATTTTCAGAATATTTTAATGCTAAAACTGAGCCTTCTAGTTCATTAACATCAACTATTTTTTCTCCTTTTGCTCTCTCAAATAATGGATGTGATATTAAATTAAATAATTCAATGTCTTCTAAATCCATTGTTGCCTCAGAACTTTTAAAATTATCCAATAACATTTTTGTTACTTCTTTTAATCCATCTCTTTGATTTTTATCTAATAACTTTTTAAATAGTAAATTAGAAACTTTAAGTTCAACTGCCTGAGTTGTAATTTTTAAACTATTTATATATTTTCAAAAAGCAATAATAATTTTCCCTCAATTATTTAATTTTTTATCAATTGCGGCTTTTGATAATTGCAAAGTTATCATCAAATCTTCATCATCACTACCTTTAACATTTCCTGACAAACCCATACCATAAATATTAATATAGGTTAAATTAATTTTAAAAGTTCCTAAACTTAAATAATCTGTTTCATTAATATTTAAAGCAGGACCAATTTTATTCTTATAAAAATTAACAAAATCACCTTCTGTAACATTTTCAATAGTCTTTGATCCTTCATCGCCTTTAAATCAATTAGCTAAAGTTAAATTATTAATATTTCGATTATCTTTCAAACTATCAAAGCCTTTATTTTTAGCAGATAAATCTCCCTTCATAACTTGTTCTATTAATTCAACAGCATTATAAGTTATTTCAATATTTTTAAACTCTTTTTTACTATTAATATATTCTTTAAATGAAAACTTTAATCTTTCATCTAAAGCTGTAGTTTTTTCCGAAAAATCTCATTGAACATTATCATATAAAGGCTTAAAAATATCATTTTTACTAAAATCAGCGTTTTCTAACTTTTTAAAATATTCTTGAATATTTTTAATTAAAAAAGTTGTTGCTTTGTCAGAAAGAAGTTTTAATACGGTTGTATTTTCACTAACATTATAGATTGTAGAAATTTCAAAACTTGAAAATAATGTTTTAAATTTAATACTTACCGCAGCTTTAAAATCAATTCGAACAGCACTAAATTTTTCTGAATTAATACCAGCAGGAAATTTATTTTTTATCGCTTCAACATTTACAAAATTAACATTAATAACTGTATGCTCTTCATCAAAATTTAATGGCATACTATTAGGAAAATAATTTGAATATTCATTCTGTAAATTATAATTTACTGTTTCAAAAATCTTCGTAAAATCATTAATAAAATAATTTGCTAATTTCTTATCTTCAGCATTGTTTAAATTCAATTGATACATTGAATTACCATTATCAACTTTTGCATAAATTTTTGCTAAATTATTTTTGCCACTATCGACATACATCTTTTCTTTTATTTTCTCAGTAATTGCAGTAACTGCTTTATTCTGAATCTCAGATAATACTTCAAGATCACGCGCAGTTGTATCTTCTTTCTTCACCTTAGTCTTTGTATGACATGCTACAATATTTGATACACCAGTACCAGCTAAAGTTACAACACCTAAAACACTTAATAATTTTTTCATAGTTTTTTTTCTCCTATTTTTTATAAACTTAATTATTTATTTTCGCGGTCATATTTGTAAAGATACCTCATTTTTTTCTTTTGCTCCTACAAACGAATAATATAAACCATACTCTAATTTTTTACCAAAAGTAAATAAAGCAGCTCAATTTTGTTTCGAATATAGATGAAATCATTGTAAAACAATATTGTTCGCATCATATTCATCTTTCATTCCTTTTACTCTTTCAAATAATGGGTGTGATATTAAATTGAATAATTCAATGTCTTCTAAATCCGTTGCTTCTTTAGAACTTTTAAAACTATCTACTAATACTTTCAAAGTTCCTTTTAATCCATCTCTTTGATTCTTATCTAATAACTTTTGAAATAATAATTTTGGTACTACCACTTGAACTGCCCCATAACGAACATTAATCAACTCATTATTGGTAATATAATTTCAAAAAGCAATAATAATCTTTCCTCAATTATTTAATTTTTTATCAATTGCCGCTTTTGACAATTGTAAACTTACCATTAAATCCTCACCATCATTGTTTTTGGCATAACCTGACAAACCCATACCATAAACATTAATATAAGTTAAATTAATTTTAAAAGTTCCTAAATCCAAATAATCTGCTTCATTAATATTTAAACCATGACCAATTTTATTTTTATAAAAATTAACAAAATCACTTTCTGTTACACCCCTATTAGTTTTTCAACCATTTCTGTTCTCATCTTTAAATCATTGTGATAATTCCAAGTCATGGATATTTCTACTATCCTTTATAATATCATAACTTTTCTTTTGAACAGACAAAGTTTCTTTTGTTAGTTGGTCAACCAAAGGTACAGCATTATAAGTTATTTCTATATTCTGAAATTCTTTTTTACTACTAATATATTCTTTAAATGAAAATTTTAATCTTTCATCTAAAGCTGTAGTTTTTTCCGAAAAATCTCATTGAACATTATCATATAAAGGCTTAAAAATATCATTTGTACTAAAATCAGCGTTTTCTAAGTTTTTAAAATATTCTTGAATATTTTTAATTAAAAAAGTTGTTGCTTTGTCAGAAAGAACTTTTAATACGGTTGTATTTTCACTAACATTATAGATTGTAGAAATTTCAAAACTTGAAAATAA
>NZ_RXFY01000073.1:0-5789 GCF_044714355.1 Spiroplasma sp. ald
TTCAAAATGGTGGTGAAACCTTGAAAATGGTTTCAGTTATGTTTACTTGTTTTGCTGATACGAAAAAAGAACTAGATAGTATTAGAACGATGTTAATAAGTGAAATGACAAAGAAGGGTTTTACACCTGATGAATTAAAATTTCAGCAGTTAAAAGCATATAACTTTGTTTGAAACAACAATATTAAAAACAGTACTGAATGATGACAAGAAATGCCCGTTATTTCACTGGCAAGTAGTTATCCGTTTGTAGCAACACCTTTAAATGATAATCACGGGCAATTGATGGGAACGAATGATATTGATGAGCCGATAAGTTTTGACATAAAACACCGTGATAGTTTCCGCAATAGTAGTAATGCCTTTATTGCCGGAATGACAGGGAGCGGTAAAACATTTAATGTTAAAAAACAATTAAATTGATTATATTGTAATAAAACAAAAATCTATATTATTGACCCTGAGCGGGAATACCATCAATTAGCCAATTACTATGGCGGTGAAATTATCCCTATTGGTAAATCAGACAAGGCACGAATAAATCCGTTAGAGATTTTTTCAGATGATTTATTAGAACATATTTCTTTACTAGAACAATGGTTTAAAATTTTATATCCGTCTTTAACAGATATTGATTTAAGTTTATTACAACAAACGCTTTTAAAGCTATACCAAGATTTTAAAATTAATGATAAAACACAGTTAGATACTTTAACAGCTTGTGATTATCCTACACTATCAGATTTGTTTGGTTTAATTGAAAAACAAGAAAAAAGCGAACAAAACAAATCACATTTATACAATGTTTTATGAAAACTTGCCAAAGGAGCTGATGGTTCTTTGTGAAACGGAATAAGTACTTTGTCATTAAAGGGTGATTTGGTTGTTTTTGATACTCACGAATTAACAGCAAACAAAAATAGACAAAACGCTCAGTTGTTTTTAATGCTTTCCTTTTTGGATAAGGTAGTAAAACAAAACAAAGCCAAAAACCAAGCATTACCAATTACTGAACAACAATGAATTTGTATTGCCATTGATGAAGCTCATTTATTGATTAATGAAAATAATACCTTAGCGTTGAATTTCTTATTTGAAATGACAAAACGTATTCGTAAATATAACGGTATTTTGTATATTATGTCACAAAACATCAATGACTTTATGGGTAATGCGAATATTAAAACGCAAGCCCAAGGGATAATAAACAACTGTTTGTATCAGTTTGTTCATCATTTAGCGGCGAGTGATTTACAAGATTATGATAATTTAATTTCTGCAAGTGGAAGATTAAATCAATATCAAAAAGATACGATTGCAACTGCGCCAACGGGAACTTGTCTCTTTTCGATTGGTGCTAATAACCGAATGTTATTAAATGTTGAAGCAAGCGAAATAGAACAAGAAACTTTTAGTTAGGAGGTAAATTTATGTCTAAAATAAAACAATATTATCAAAAACTTAATAAATTGCAAAAAGTAATCTTTTGAATTATTTTTGCTGTATTAATCTTTTTCTTGCTGATTGCTTTAATTAATATTCCTATTTCGCTTGGCTATGCGGGAATAAAACTAAAAGCGATTACTTGACAAACCTTTTCAACTGCATATGCCAAAGATATTTGCTTTAAAATTTCAGCAATTATCAGCACTATCGTTGTAATTGTCATTGCTGGTTTTATTGGTTATCAGAAATGACAACACTTTGATATGTTTGCTTATGAACAAAAGAAAAAAGAGAAAAGAAAAGAGCAAGAATTTAAAAAAATTCAACAAAGTAATTTGCTTAAATTAAATAAAAACTTTGGTTTAATCAAATCAAATTTAACTCAACATACTTTGTTGGTTGGAACAACGGGGAGTGGTAAAACAACAACATTAATGCAAATTATAAAAGCGTTAAGGTTTAAATTCGACGAAACAACCATCATTATTGATGGCAAGGGAGATATTGATTTAATTGATAAAGTTAAACAACTAGACCCTAACGCTTTTATTTGAGAAATTGGTGGGTCAACGGAATATAACCCTTTTGCAAATAAAAATAAAGTTATTTTAGCGGATAAAATAATGTCGTTGTTTGAGTTTTCTGAACAGTATTATCAAAATCTAGCTCATAATTATTTATTATTATTGCTTAATATACTTTTAAAAAATGATATTGCTATTACTTTTGATAATTTAGTTAAATACTTTCCTATTAAGCAATTAGAAAAATTAATTACTTTTAATGATAATAATCTTTCGTTATTATCAAATTTTGATGAAAAAGACATTAACGGTCTTTTTAATCAATTAAATGTTTACAACACACAACTAAACAATAGTTTGGGCAATAAAAATACTTTGTTAGAATTGATTACTAAATATAAAATGATTTTGTTTAGTATCAATTCGTTGATGTATCCGAAACTAGCGGGTTCGGTTGGTAAAATTATTATCCAAGATTTAAAAGAATTAACCACCCTAAAACCAGTTAATCAAAAAATTAACATTGTTTTAGATGAGTTTAATGTCTTTGCAAGTGATACCATTGTCAACTTGATAAATAAATCGCGCAGTTTTAATTATCAATGCGTTTTGTCATTTCAAACAATCAACGATCTAAAAACAAACAATATGAATTTAACAGATACCATTTTCGGAAATGTTAGTACTATTGTTTGTCACTCATTGAAAGACCCAAACACGGCCGAATATGTAGCAAGTGTATTTGGCACCCAAGAAACCGAAAAACTAACGCGACAACTTGACTTTAAAAACAACACGGCTGATATGGGTTCGGTGCGTTCGGTGGATGAGTTTGTTGTTCATCCGAACGACCTTAAAACCCTTAAAATCGGAGAATGTTATTTAAAAACCACTCTTCCGAGTGGCAAGTTATTTATTAAAAAAATTCAAGTTGACCCAACTTATTTAGATAATTTATTTTAACAATTAAATAAATAATACACTCTACCCGTGCTATAATAAACATAACTAAATAAATAAAAAGAAAATGACTTGCAGGTCATTCTTCTATACAACCTATTAAGGGTCTATCAAACCGCTTAACTAGGGTTAATATATAATTTACCTGAACCGCACAGTTGTGGTGGTTCTTGGTTAAATTATATCATTATTTAATTTTTGTGTATAGGTAGAGTGATAAAAAAAGTCATTCTACCTATTTTTTTATTTACAGTATAAATCACAATTATTTACTCGTAAATTAGTGTTTAAACTAACCAAAAGAATATGATTATACATTTTGGAAAATATCAACGCTAATAAGGGGTTTAAATTCGGTCAAAACCGCAGAAAGGAGCATATTATTATGCAACAAATACAACACGCAGAACAAGTCAATTACCACTTTGTTAAATTGCCAACTGGTGCTCAGTTTAAAGTATTTAATCAGTTAGATAATCAAAAACACATGTGCAACTTTTTTGTTCATAAATCAGATATCTATAAATACACAATACTTTCAAATAAAGTGCGGGTTGGTGATAACTTTATTAGTGTTGGTAAAAAAGATATTTTTATGACAAAAACAGACCCTAATTGATTTAATGTGGGGGTGCGTGTTTTTGGCACATATCATATTTATTATGCGGATGGAACACGCATTAAAGCGACTGGTTATGACGCGATGATTAAAACAAATATATATAAATTTCATCACTTAAATACCCTACACCGTCAATTTGAAAAATGACAAGCAGTCGAACCACGCCTTCGTAAGTTTAAAAACCGCGAAGAATTTTTAGCTGACGTTGATAAAAAATTTCAAACTGAATTACAACAAATGGCCAAACAAAAAGCAGAATTTCAAGCTTCAATCAAAGACAAACATTCTGCTAATAAAAAATCGTTAAATTCAAACAGAGAAAATAATTCTCTTGTAGATAAGTTTAACACACATTATGAAAAAAACAAGGGTGATCCACCAAAATTATCCGAAGAAGAACTCGAACAATTGTTAGTGGAATTAGATAACTTAGACTAAACCCCTACCGAGTTTATACTCCCCTATTACCCCAGCACAGAACTTGCATAAAACCAACGAGTAGCAAGACAAAGAATACAACGCCAAGATATGGTCTTCATCATATCATTTTTGATGTTTGGCAAATCACCTATTTTTATTATCTATTTTCTTCCAATATAATTCCAAAACCATTCCTGTACTATACCAAAACAAAATATTTAATAAATTTTATATATTTTTTAAGTAAATTTATCAGTAATTTTATTCAATAAAGTATTAAATATTCTAAAATTTAAGATATAATTATATTAAGTATTTAATAAGTTTTAAAACTTATCAATAGTATTGATTATCCTGCGGAACGACAAGCATTTTGGCATGCCAAGCACCCGAAACCCCGCACTCCCAACGATGTTGATAGCACGGGGTTTCGGCTTAATGTTTGTGTTCCGCAGTGGTGGGGTTTTATTTGTTGTATTTNTTGCAAATACAACCAATAAAAACCCACCTAGTTCCTTTTTTTCTTTTTGCCCATGCCCTTAAAAGAAAAAACGAACCCAAAAAAGAAAAAACCCCGCCCTGCCAGTATAAAAGGGGTGGTTAGTAAGGAGCTGATACACTATAGGTGAACAAGAAAAAATATTAATTATAATTAATCGATGAGGTTACTTAAACACAGAACAAATTAGCTTGTTACTGAATAAAAAAGAAAATATTACATATAAATTTGTTATGAAATTAGTTAGTAATAAGTTTTTGAATGTGGACACACTCCCCAAGAAAAACTATTATACTTTAACGAGTAAAGCACAAAGTCATTTAGGGCGAGAACATAAAAAAAGTATTAAAGTAAATTATTATGAATTATAACACCAAGACATGCTCATCAAATGACTTTGTAGTCAAACCGACATCACACACTATCAAACCGAGCGGGAGCTCAAAATGGAAAACGGCAATTTAAACGCCTACCCCGATTTAATTATTACCAAAAGCGATGATAGCGAAATTTATGTCGAGTTTGAACGCACCCGCAAGTCACCCGACCGGTTTAGAACTAAACTAATTAACTTGCGTGAGTGACTTGCTGCGGGTGGTAAAATTCACTGAATTACCCCCACTCAAACTCTCACTACTTGAATTGTAAATCAAATCAACACTATTGGTGCTTATCCGCCCCAACACACCTACGAAATATGAAATAAATAAAAAAACAACTTATTTGACAATGTCAATTTTGTTGTTTTTTTATTTTTATTCTTCTTCAATTATAAAATAACTACCTATCGTGTTTGTTACAATTTTTCAACCGTGATTATGGTTGTTAATAAAATGATTATTAATTTCTTGAAAATGATTGTAAATAATATTAATTAAAGTGTTAGTATCTTCATCAGTGATTGATCCGCCCCAACCACTATGATCTTCTTTATGAAAACTAGTGATTGTTACTTTAATTTGTTCTTTAAATCCTTCGTAGTTATCTTTGCTTGCTTGATAAATTTGTTTAATTTTATCTCAAGTATTACTATCAATATCTAATTTTAATTGATCATGAGCTAAAAATTGATAGTATTTTTCAATTTCATTATATTGATTATGTGATTCATGTTTAACTGCTTGTGCATTATCATGATTTAATCATCAAATTAGTGTTGTGCCGGCAATTACCAATCCTCCAATTACTAATGATAAACCTAAAGTTTCAGGAGCTAAAGCCGCGGCAGCACCAGCTTCTGTTCCAATAACTGCTCCTTCAGTTGCTGCAACTGTGGCTCCTTCTGCAACTGATAAAGTTTCAGCCGCTGTTAAACTTTC